>CAZSRE010000009.1:0-9986 GCA_964609195.1 Candidatus Woesearchaeota archaeon
TAATATGGGGATTATTCCATATGATGAGAAATAGGACGAGGAGTGGAGGAAGCGGAAGTTCTCAAGGATTACCTACTGCACCTGGCGGAACTGGCTGGTTTAGAAGAGGATGGAGAAAGATGGGCAAGCCTGCTCCGATAAGTGTGACAAAAAGAAGCCTTAGCAAGAAGATTTTCAATAGGTTTGATAAGGCATATATTTCTTTTAAAGAAGGCCAATTTAACATGATGGTCAATCTCGGGCATGCCATAGATGACTGGCTGAATGAATACATTGCGGAGAATAAGGGTGGGAAGGGATACGATGAGTTTACAGGACAAAGAAATTCAGATGCCAGAAGAAAAGAAGTAGTGAATATTCTAAAACAATTAAGAAGCAATGCAAGATATCAGGCTAGAAGATTGAGATGGGCAAGGAAACAAGCTGATAGGTTCGATGATAAAGAAATAAATGCAATGTTAAATACGCTTGAAAAAGATGAGAGCGATTTCAGATTATATTTGTCTAAGATGTTTAATGTAGCTGTTAAACCAGCTTTTGCAGAGCCACAAGATATAACAAGCCTATACACTAGCTTAAGAACTATTACTATTGAAATGATGGAATTATATTCGCAATTAAAGAGCAAGATTAAAGGATGACATGTCTAAAAATGCTGAGGGTAATGTTCTAAGAGTAATCGTAACAATCTTGTTGATACTTGGATTTATAATAGGATTAAGCTATGTGTTCTGGAGGATATTAAATGTTGGGCTTAAATAGGAAAGGTGAGGATAGCACTACTTGGACTATAATAACAGCTATTTTGATAATTCTAGCATTTGCAGGATTGTTTGTTTGGATTGGTGGGAGTTTTAAAACATTTGCAGGAGGATCAACAGATACAGAAATATGCAGGCTAAGCGTGTTGCAAAAGGCTAAGTATAAAATTGGAGAGACACCAATACTTGATACTGATCTAAGATGCCCCACAAAAAACCTTAATATCCTGTATGGCAAGGATGAAAAAATAAGTGGGGAGGAAAATATAGTAGTTAAAAACCAGAATGATGTTAAAAGAGCCATAGCCGATGAGATGTTTGATTGCTGGTATAAGTTTGGCAATGGCGAGATTGATTTTGTTAAGGGAAAGTTTGATCCAGGCGATGATAAAACTTGCTTTGTCTGTACAGATATAAGATTTGGTAAAAATCTAGTAGCTAGCACAGCTATAGGCAATAGAATAGAGCATTTTGAAGATTACCTTTCACAGACCGGGATTCCTGGAAGAGATATAACTTATTGGGAATACTTCGGTGGTAAAATAGAGGCAGAAAATAACCAGCCAAACATAAATATAAAATTAGACGAACCACAGATAGTGGTGTTTGCAGTTGTAAAGGAAGGAACTTGGGAAAGATGGTTGACTGAATCAGGAGTTAGCTTAGGAGTAGTTGGTTCAGGACTTTTGTTCTTTTCCGGACCACCTGGTTGGATTTTCGCAGCAGGAGTTGCATCTATTTTTGTAACTAAACAAGCTGTAGAACTTACAGATCAAAAAACTAGAATGTTCATGACAGTTGTACCATTGAAAGACACAGGAGGGAAATGTAAAATACTTTAGCGATCACTATATCTATATCTGTCCAGCATATGCATTGTTAATGATAAGGTAATATCCTGCAGGTCGCCAATGCCTGATTCTGACTTGCCTTTTTCAACATAAAATCCCTGAATGTTGTCCCCACGTCTCAAATTAGGATGCGATAAAAAAGAACTGCCTTGGTTTCTTACTAATTGGGGATCTAAAACTTCAATGTCTAGGCACGCATTCGTAATTATATCATATGGTTGACGTTCTATATTAAAACATACGTCTATACTGTCATTTTTGTAATGCTGTAATGGTGGGAAGCGCAAATTAACTATGCCTTCTCTATCGGAATAATATGTTTCATCTAATATCATTTCATTATTTTTTCTTGTTCTTACAGTAACATTAACATTAGCTCCAACTATTGGATCATAAGGCAGTGGATTTTCTTGCATAGACAAAGTACTAACACTATCCTTAAGCACAAGATTCAGGCCATGCAGATAGCGTTGAACTATCTGATTATAATCCTGTGGATATTCTTGTCCTAGCTGCTGGATGGGCATGCTAGGCATTTGTTCAACTATTCTTTCATTTAGAGAGCTTTCTGTAAATTTATGTATTGAGCCAGGCACTGATCTGTAACGAGAGCCGTCCCATCTGAATAGGCCTCCATCTGCTATTATTTCCTGAATTCTGTCATTGTCTATATCTTTTATTTTTATATCATTATGGTAGCTTACCTGATGCAAGAAATGATATTCTCCATTTTGGAATTTTATTGTACTTAACAAACCTTGTAAACCTTCTGGAGGATATATGTAGTATGTGTCAGTAACCACTTCTAGAAGCCCATCATTATCCAAATCTCTTATCTCGAAGTTCTTGACTCTACCGTTGTCTGTAAAATCTCTTCTGAAACTGTTATCTATATCTTTTGTGAATATCTCAAGATTTGTTGTTGTTGTTGACTCACCATTATAATAAAGTACTACATAATCTTGATAGCCGTCATTATTCAAGCTAGTAAACTGGGCTTTGATAACATCTGCCTTATTGACCATCGGCAAAACAGTCTTTAATGCACGATCGTATTCTTCTGGCGAAGGCTCTCTTTGGACTGTTGGAGCATAAGTTTCTTCTGACTGTCCCTGCATCTGCAATTTTTCTTCAAGTGTGGGCTTGTATTCCTGAATTACTTGTGTGTTGCCATTTGATGGACTATGATTTAATATTGTGTATTCTAGAGCTTTGTATCCCCCATATACTGTTGCTAATGCAACAGTAGCGGCTCCAATGTGCCTTAATGCAGAGTTCATCTTGGATTTAAATTCTGTAATCATTTTATCTTTATTGTCCTTACAAATTTTTTAGATTTTGATGGGTTGTTATTCTCATCCTGATAGCTAAAGGAATATTCTATAACATAGTTCCCTGGTGTAGTTGCTTGGGATGAATCTATGCATACTGCATCTGAAATTGTGTACATCTTACCTGGCTGGAACTGGTTTTGCCATGAAGATGTGTTGCTTCCCGGATATGCCTCAATGCCTATTCTTTGGGATGAGTGTTTGTTTCCTAAAGGATCTGTTACTTCATCTATCATGATTTCCAAGGATTTATAGTTTTCCACTCCCTGGTTAGCAATAACAACATCAGAACATTTCTTCTCTCCCTTAGCAAATTCTGACTGACTCCACTTTATTGGGACTAATTCACTTCTTCTGGAGCTTTGGCCTGATAATTGATTAATCAATGATGGCTGCATAGCAAATGTTCTTAACGGAGGATCTACATGATACATATCTTCGATAGGCTGGAATGTTTTTTCAGCTTCCAGGATATATCTGTTAAGATTAGATGCTATCTGATCTACCTCTGCAGGTGTTAGATAATCTCTGGCATTTTTTGATATAGAAATTATATCCATTGGAATGCCTATGCCTTTTAGACCATTTATTCCAATTATTTTTCCAATTTTGTTAGCATTGACATGATTAATGTCCTGCAGTACATTAGCATATGCCAATCCATATACTAAACCAGATCTCCAATTTGTGTAAAATTCATTAGCTTCTGGGTATGTCCAGAAACCATTATGCTTATCTAGAATTTCTTTTGCTTTATTTACTCTTTGGGATGCTTGTGCAATCTCGGCAACAGCTTTTTTATCTGCTCTCTTTTTATATTCTCTTGCTTTATCAGCCTCGTCTTTGAAGTACACATTTTGAGTAACTTCAGATATAAAATTCTGGACAGCTTTCTTTGCTAAAGTCTGTATCTGGGTTGATTGCGAAGTAGCGGTAGCATTAAGGCCGCCAGTAGCAAGTAATGGAAGAATCATGCCTCCTAAATAAGAAGAACCTGCTAGTGCGTTTTCACCAAACTTAGACATGTTATAGTATTTACCAATCAACGTATCTAAGTTACGGCTTTCATTTAATAGTTCTTGTCTAAGAGTAGGCTCTTTTGCAAAACTAGCAATTGTAGCAGTAAATGCAAGCTCTCTGAATAGCTTCTCTTCATGCTGTTCGTCTCCAATCACTTCTATATTTCTGGCATTCGGATTGTTTATTCCACCACTTGTAATGTTCCAGGTCTTTCTTCTTGGACTTAAGCTGTCTCTCTGCAACTGTGCCTGATATACTACATTATCTGATACAACCATGCTAGATTGGGAAGTAGGCAACCAGGTAGCTAGAGCAGGATATGATAAAGATGCTACAAGAAAATATGCTGGTAGATTATTTATTTTTGATTTCATGTTTCTAATCAATAATACCTAGGTTTTTAAGTATCCTGTATTCTTCTTCTGCACTTAACCTAGACGAGCCAGATGGTCTCCAGCCATTTTTTGTCCTAGAGAAACTTATTTGTTCTACATAGTGGCGTTTCATAGTATTTCCTGATTTTGTATAGTTTGTAGAGTATCTTTCTTCGTCGTTTGCAGCCTCGCAGTCATCAAACTCGACAACATAGGCTTCTGCATAATTGCCATGGATTTTTATTATCTTATCGACTAGCTCTAGTTTATGTGTTGAGCTTCCTTTAACATCGTAAAATTCTTTAGTTACTGTCCTGGTCTTTGTGGAATTTGGATAGCGTCTTGCTACATTGCTGTCTGTGGTTCTAAAGGAGTAACTATGGGTTACTTTTGTAGGAAATGTAGAGTTGATTAAGCCGCTTATCTCTCTTTTATTTGGGTCAAGAATGTTGCAGTTTAAGGCTGATGCGAAGGTAAAGCCTAGGAAGGTGTTTCTTATTATGTTTCTTATCTTGGTTTCTAGGCTTGTCATATATCAGTCCTATCAACCTCTTTTACAAGTATATTCTTTAGTATATATGTTGTTTTTAAAGCTTTTGGTTAATAAAGCTTATATATTTGTTAAGGTTAACAGCCTTATAATGGCAAAAAAAGGGGACTTTAGCTGGGAGCAGATAGGTAAGATTGCCTTAGCTGTCTTGTTCTTTGTAATACTATTGATCATACTTGGATTACTAACCAGAAAAACAGGAAGCATTTTTGATACTATTAAAGATTTCATGAGGTTTGGCAGATAGATGGAAGAAGGAATTAAGCAAGTTCTAGAGGCAGCATTAGTATTGCTAATCATAGTTGTAGTTGCATTTGCTTTCAGCCCTAGATTATATGCAAGCGTGAAACCTTTTCTTGGGTTGAATGCAAGCAATATAATAGAGCAAGATAAAGAAAATATCAGGGCATTCGATAGCTTGTTGAACCTGTACACTTCTTGCAGTAGCTCTAAGAAAACAAACTGCTATTGTAAGGGAGAGAAGCTGGACAATTGGAAAGGACAATTAATCATAACACAAACTGATAATGGGATTAGGCTTTACATAGATGATGATGGGAAGTTTAGCCATCTCAGGACATTAGAAAATACCAATCATTGCCTGCTTGACGCATATTTTTACTCTAATAAGATAGAAAGCAGTGCTGCTGCCTCATTGTATATCGATAAGAATGATCGGATAATTGACAAGGGTAGGGAATTTTTAGGGGATTATGATAATCCAATTACATTGTACAAATGGAATAAAGATGGAACAGACTATTTATGTATTGCAAGCACAAAGTTTATGGCACAGCAAATACTAAACAAGGAAATATTAGAGACAAGCTGCTTCTGATAATCACCAAAAGACTTAAATATAATATCTAAGCTATAAACTGTAGGTGGAAATGATGGACAAAAGGGGCGCAGAGCTTTCTATGAATGTAGTTATAATTGCTATTATAGGGGTTCTAGTATTGGTTGTTGTTGCCTTGGTGTTTACAAGCAATGTTGCCACCACAACTCAAAAGCTTAGAGAATTCTTAGGGTTGGGAACTTCTGGACAGAGCATTGAGTTTGTAAAAGATCAATGCAGGCTAGCTTGTGAGAATGCGAAATTGTCTGACACACCAAGAGATTCAAGATATTGCAAGAATTTATTTGATGTTAAGGAAGGGGATACTGTAAAGCAGTACTCTTGCTGGAGCAGGACAGATTATAGCAGTGTCGGAGTTGGATGTCCTGGCGTAGATGATAAATGTGTCAGCTAAAATGAAGAAGGCTGAGTTAAGCTTTAGTGTTGTAATCGCTGCAATAATAGCCTTGCTCGTATTTGTAGTTCTTATTATCATATTCAATAAGCAGCTTGTAGAATTGCTAAGGCCAATCACTGAGGCTATAACTAATATAGGTGGAATAGGGAGTGATATTGGAAAATGAAGAAGGCAGACATAAAGATGAGTGGATATGCAATAACTGCTTTGATACTTGCAATATTATTATTACTGATCTTGTTCTTTAAGGTACTAAAACCATTAATGGCATTTTTCTTCGGATAGGTAAAAAGATATAAAGAAGTAAAGTATGTTTTAGATTATGCATAAGAAAGGGGCAGAGGATGAGCGGCCGTTACTATATTTGTGGTATCTAATAGCAGCAGTATTTATATTAGTATTTGCAATAAGGTACATCAATAACGCTGTAGAAAAGACAGGACTGGATGAATCTTATTATTCTAAAGACCTTGCTTATACCTTAGATATGGTTGCTGCCAGTAAGGATGACTTGCAATTTATATATTTGATAGATGAAAACAAATTTGATTTCTATATAGGAAGCGTTGATAATGAAAATAGGGTTGTGGTTGCCCAAGATTTGAATGAACTTGGCAAAGGGGCTGCTCCTAAGTCTTATCAATATAACAGCAAACAGAATTTTGGCAGATTTCTAAAACCTGAACAGTTGATTATCACTAAGAAAAATGGGAAGATTGAGATAAACGGAATAATCGCTGGACTGAACATTAGGGCTGGAGAGTTTTTGACTAATATTATCTCAAACGATGAGCACGGTGATTATAGGTGGAAAGTAATGAACATAAGAGACAATAAAGTCATAGTTAAGAAAATTTATGTATCTGCGGGTATAGAAAGTGATACAGCAGTAAGTATCAAAAACAAATTAAAGCAGTATGATGAATATATTGCTGCATCAGCCAATAAATATAACGTAGATGAAGATTTGATCAGAGCAGTAATATGGAAAGAATCTAATGGAAGAGCTGATGCAAGAAGTTCTGTAGGCGCCATAGGATTAATGCAGGTATTACCAGAAACTGCAGGGTTGACAGAACAGCAACTACTGGATTCAGAAGTAAACATAGATGCAGGCACTAAATATTTAAGAGAGCTGCTTGATAGGTTTGACGATGAAGAGCTTGCACTGGCTAGTTATAACAGGGGTCCAACTTACATAAGAAGCAATTGTGGAGACACGTTTAGTTCTTGCCTTGACCTACCTGATGAGACTTTAAGGTATGTTCTTTTAACACTAGGGTTTAAGATTGAACTAGATATTTCTAAGGGGCAAACTGAGAGCGGGCAAACTTTAGAGATTAAGATAGGAGACATTAAAGTTCTCGATGATGATCATACTGTCAAAATTGTTGAAGTAATTGGAAACAGTGATGCAAGAGTTGAGATAACATGAGTAAGAAAGGTGTGTTTGAGGTTGAGGGAGAATCTTTAATATGGCTGTTCAGAATATCTATCTTGCTTATTGTTGTTGTATTTTTGTATGTAATTGTAAATGCTTTCATAAAAATAAGAGTGGATACATCTGCATTAGAACAGAAGATAATCATCGATAAGGTATTGACACAGCCAGGATGCCTGAATTTCTATGATGTCAGATGGCAGTCATACAGTGTTGATATCTCTAAATTCAATTCCAATAGCTTGGAACAATGTATCGTCTCTAAAAATATAGGGATTAGACTAAAATTAAGCTATAATGACAAAAATATGCAGGCAGATTACAATGACAGGATGCTTGGATATCTTGGATTTTGCAGCAAGACAAGCGATTTCCACTGTAAAAAAGACAATTTGATTGTAAAAGTTAAAGACAATGATATCATTTATGATGGAATACTGAGTTATGAGGTAATACTGAAAAATGAATGAGAAAGGATTTATGGGGATGGCATTAGTTGATGCTGTAAGTGCTATCTTGATAGTGCTGCTTATAGCAGGATTCAGCATTTTATTCAGCTTGACTGGATTATTCACGAGCCAGTCAACTAGGATATTAAATGAAGAACTTAGCTTAGAGGCAAATACTCTTATGCTGGGCTGGCTTAGATATGATGTTGATGGAGATAGCATGGTAGAGTACATCTTATTGAATATAGATGATAAAAGCAAAATAGAGAGCAAAACTAGAGAAATACTAGAAAAGGCTTGCAATTGGAATAGCCAATGCTATTGGGAAGTTGAAATACTTAGAAAAGGAGAAGTATATAGAATAAAAGGCATTGGAGACCCTGGCGATTTTAATGTTAAAGGCAGTGCTGAATTCTTATTGCCAAAGAAAGATGAGAAGATTGTATTAAGATTGGTAAAATATGGAAATCCAAAGGAGTATTTTAGATGAACAAAAAAGGGATATTTACTGCAATACTTGCAATATTCACTCTAGTCATATTTACATTTGCTTATTATAAAATAGCTTTTGGAGCAAAAACAAATTACAGAGAAACAATTGGGAAAAACCAGGTTGAGCTTTATGAATCCTATTTCGACGGAGAGAAAGCTGCCTTGTACATAGATGAGTCTGCTAAGCAATCGGCATATAGTGCAATATTGGATTTGGCAAGCAATGGCGGATATGGTAAAGATTTGTTAAGTGACTGCGGGAATGTGGTTGGATATAACATCTGGTATATTAACGGCAAAGAATGCTATCCTAGAACTCTTATAGACAGCTTTTCTAAAAACTTTATAGGAGAGTTTGACCAATATCTTGCAAATTATGAAGTAAGATTGTTTAACGATGAGGATATAAAGGGATTAAGGGATTTCTTCAACATTCATGTAATTCCTGGAGATAATCTAGAGATTTACGGAAAGAGCAGGGAAAAATATCTGCTGGGGGTAAAGACAGCAGAAGAGTATAAAATAAAATACGAGATGAACCCCGATTTTAAACAGGAAATAAACTATAATTTCGGAGATTATAACGAGCTTAAGATAATAATGGCAGAGCCAATCAGGCTTTGCAAGAGCGCAGAGTGCTTTAGTAGAGTTATAGACAAGAAAAGCTATGACTGGGAAATAGTAGACAGAGATGAATATGTTTTGTTTAAAGTAAATACGAAAAAGAAAATTTTTAATGATGATGTAGTAGTTAAATTCGCTGTAAGAACAAACCCATAGTTTTTATAACAACAAAGATTAAAAAGAGAAACTTGATTCTTCTTGTGAACATGATGAGTATGAGATATGAGGACATTGTTAATTCTATAAAAAAAGAAGCTGGATTAGGTGAGGAAGAGATTAAATTAAGAGTTAACAAAAAACTAGAACTTCTTTCTGGATTGATCAGCAAAGAAGGAGCTGCACATATAATCGCTAATGAACTAGGGATTAAGCTGCTGGATGACATTAGTCTGAGGAGATTCAAGATAAACAAGATAATAACCGGCATGAGAAGTTTAGAGCTTATTGGAAAAGTTATCAGGAAGTTTGATGCTAGAGACTTTAACAATGGGACGAGATCTGGAAGAGTGGGAAGCTTTTTGATTGCTGATGAGACCGGGACTGTTAAGGTTGTGTTGTGGGGAGAGCAATGCAAGCAGCTAGATGAGATAAAGGATAATGATATTGTCAAGGTAAAGAACGCTGGTGTTAAAGAGAATAATAAAGGTTTCAAGGAGTTGCATCTAAATGATAGGAGCAAGATAGAGATTAATCCTGCTGGCGAGACTGTTGGAGAGATTATGCTAGTCGGAAGCCAGAGACAGTTGAAGAAAATAAACGAGATCAATGATGGGGATAATGTTGAAATAGCTGGATGGATCTTGGAAGTATTTGAGCCTAGATTCTATGCAAGCTGTC
>CAZSRE010000009.1:9996-17155 GCA_964609195.1 Candidatus Woesearchaeota archaeon
CATTCTGCAATAAAAAGGCAGAAGTAAATGATGGGAGATTTATATGCGGAGAGCATGGGCCTATAAATGAGAGAATGGTTGCAATCCTTAACCTGTTTGTTGATGATGGAACTGGGGTTGTTAGGGTTGTATGCTTTAGAGACCAGGCAGAGAAAATTCTTGGATTAGACAATAATGGGATACAGATGTTAAGAGAGAATCTACAGGCTTTTGAAGATGTTAAGAATAAGATTAAGGGAAGGCATGTTGTTATGAATGGAAGAGTGAAGAGAAATGAGATGTTTGATAGGCTTGAGTTTATTGTAGCTAGCTTTAATGACAGCGACCCGAGAAATATGGCTCAGAATCTGCTTAAGGAAGTTGAATTTGGCAAATAAACTTTCTTAAAAAGAAACTTTAATGAAAGAAATAAGCTTAATTGAATTCTAACATATATTTTCTAGACGCTAGACACTTGACAAACGCTTGCAGAACGCTTATAAACTAGTTTAGCTTGTAGATTATTAGCCTATGAAATAGTATGCGAACAGCAGGCGATGACTTTCTAGGCTCTATGAAAAAAATGCGAAAAGCAAAAATGGAGCGTGATTAAGATGGTAAACAGACCTGTTAAAAAATACAAATCTGGTAATATTGAGGCAGCTATCTGGCTGAATGAGAGAGATATGGGTGATGGAAGCACAGTTGGATTTAAGACAATAAGCTTAAGCAGAAGCTGGAAGAAGAAAGATGAGGACATATGGAGGAGCGATGTTGTGCACTTTAGAAGGAATGATCTGCAGAAGGCAATAATTGTTTTGCAGAAGGCACAAGAGGAGCTTCTTTTGGCTGAAGAGCATGAGAAGGAACCAGAGGAATGATTGCAATGGCTGAAAAAATAGGGGTTAAGGATTTGCCTGGTGTGGGTGCTGCAACTGCAGAGAAACTTAAGGAGGCAGGATATGAATCTATATTGAGCATTGCTGTTGCAAGCCCTGCTGATTTGGTAGAGGCTGCCGGGATGGGGGAAGCTGTTGCCAGGAAAGTGATTTATGCTGCAAGAAACAAATTAGACATGGGGTTTGAAACTGGTGTTGAGTTATTAGAGAAAAGAAACAAAATAACAAGAATTACTACCGGAAGCAAGGCATTGGATGCTTTGCTTGGGGGTGGTATAGAGACTAATTCTGTAACTGAGGTGTACGGAGAATTTGGAAGTAGCAAGACTCAAATAGGACACCAATTGGCTGTAAATGTTCAATTGCCCAAAGAGCAAGGTGGAGCAGGAGGGATGGTCTGCTATATAGATACTGAGGGGACAGCGAGGCCAGAAAGGATAAAGCAGATGGCAGAGGCTCTTAAGCTTGACCCTATCGAGATTTTGAAAAATATAAAATTTGTAAGAGCCTTTAATAGTGACCATCAGATGATTATAATACAAAAGATAGAGGAGCTGATACAAAAAGAAGCATTGCCCATAAAATTGGTTATAGTAGATTCTTTAATGAGCCACTTTAGATCTGACTTTTCTGGAAGATCGATGTTAGCTGATAGGCAACAGAAATTGAATAGGCATATGCATGATTTGTTAAAACTGGCTGAGATCAACAACCTTGCTGTATATGTGACTAACCAAGTGATGGCTAAGCCTGATACGTTTTTTGGTGACCCTACAGTGGCTGTTGGGGGGCACATCGTCGCGCACGCTTCAAGTGTGAGGATATACTTAAGAAAGGGAAAAAAAGGAACTAGGGTAGCTAGGGTTATTGACGCTCCGCACTTGCCTGATTCGGAAACGATTTTTATAGTTACACAAGATGGAGTGAGGGATGTATAGAACTCACACTTTAGAAGAATATAATCAGGTTATCGAATTGAGGAAAAATGGAAGATATATTGGAATAAAAGACATTTGATAATATTTTTATACCTTACTTTTCTTTATTTCTTTTATGGATGGCCTTTTGATTGATATTTATAATCCTGGAATAAAAATGAAAAGGAACGATTATGTCACTAGCATTTTCTATCACCCCTGGGCAGCATGCTTGGACTTTTATTATACTATAAATTTTAGGAATACTGAGAGATTAAAGCAATTCGATGATAAGGGGTTTGTAATGTTGCCAAAGCATCAGAGTACACTTGATATCATACTCGAGGGCATGTTGCTGAAAAGAGTACTCGGAAGATATGCTAATTATATTATGAAAGGGACTTTGCCTAGATGGCTTGAGTATATAGGTGGGATTAGCATAACTCAGGGTAAACATTTAAAGAGAATGCTGAAGAAAAATAAAAACAGACATTCTAAAAGAGACATATTGCAAGAGGCAAAAGAAAGAAGAGATTATGTTGATAATATGATATTAAATCTTTTGTTAATGGATGAAATTGTGGTTGTTCATAGCGAGGGTACAAGGTCATATAAAGAACCATTTAGTATAAATGTGCCAAATATTAAGAAATTGTTAGATATGCAAAAGAAACTTGGGAAAGACATAACATTTGTACCTCTAAATATCAAGTATGAAGATAAAAGTAAATATAGGTCAAGCATTGAGTTGATAGTTGGTAATCCAATTAAGGTGCCAGATAATGGGTTAGATAAATTAGTCGGACACTTAAAAGAAGAAATTTTGTAAATGGGCGAGCGAGGATTTGAACCCCGGTTCCAGCCTTCGCGGGGCTGTGTACTATCCAAGCTATACTACCCGCCCTTAAACTTGCTAGAACTCTAGATTATAAGACTTTTGTTGTAAAGATTTATATATGACTCTAGATTTATCTTTTTATGAATGATAATGCTAAGAGATACGACTTGCACAGTCATACCAGGTATTCTATCTGTGGCAACATGAAACCAGCAATTTACCTGAAAACAGCGAAGAAAAGAGGGCTGGATGGAATAGCTGTTACAGACCACAATACAATAAAAGGAGCTTTAAAAGTCAAGAAACTGAATGATGATGAGAACTTTGAGGTCATAATAGGCAGCGAGATAATGACGAGCTATGGGGAAGTGCTTGCCTACTATCTTAATGAGCAGATAAAAGCAGGAAATTTCTTTGATGTTATTGACAAAATAAAACAGCAGGATGGACTGGCTGTTATTGCACACCCCAGAGACTTGACTAGGGCGCATTACAGCAAGAGAGAGATTATGGAAGCAATCAAATATGTAGATGCGGTAGAGGCATGGAATGGGAGAGAAATAATACCAATGACCAACAAGATGAAGCTGTTAGGCAAGCCTGTTACCGGAGGAAGCGATGGACACTTTACTTTTGAATTAGGCAAGAGCTATACTCTTTTTGATGGAGATTTAAGGCATGCTTTGAAGTATGGAAGGACTATTGTTGGAGGTACACATGCATTTTGGTTGGCTGGAAGGATAAGGACTTCCATATTAAGGCATATAGAAAGAAATTTAAAGAATGTTTAAATACAGATGAGCATGGGAAGATTGTACGATATAATAAACTCTGCAAGACCATTTTCATGGATTAAAACTGTCTTCATAATGCTTCTTGGAGCGTATTTTGCATTAAACTCATTCCCTCCATTGCTCCAATTCTTAATGGGATTTGTCATAGTCGGACCATTGCTTTGGGGAGGACTATATATTCTTAATGATTACACTGATTTAAAAGTCGACCAGTATCATAGAGATAAAAAGAAAAGACCTATTGCCAATGGTAAGATATCTAAAAGACTAGCTTTGACAGTATCTTTATTACTTATAACAACTGCTTTGGTTCTTGCGTCATTTATCAATATATTATTCTTTTTGAGTGTAGCGTTGATGGCGACAAGCCAAGTGGTGTACACTGTTAAGCCCTTTAGGTTTAAGGAACGCGCAGCTGTCGGTTTTATTTTACCTAGTATATTGAATCCAGTACTTAGATTCTATGCTGGCTGGTTCTTGTTTACAAATCAGCTTATCGTGCCTATTGCAATGGTGGCAGTAGTTGTAATGGCTAAGATAATAGCTTATTTATCTTATAAGTATTATTGGTATCATGGTCTTGAAAAAAAACCAAGGGATAAAACAACAATTTTAATAGACAAAAATAGTAGAAAGATAAAAAGACTCATAATCTCATTGTTTATCCCTTTAACCAGCTTATACTTGTTGCTGTGCGTAAATGGAGCTTTGGAAAGAAAAATACCATACATCGGATATCTGCCGCTCGAGTTTGCATTACTTATCCCAATTGCCTTGGTTGGATTGCCATTTTACCTTCATGTGCTTAACAATCCAAATCATATAAAATCAAGCATGATAAGAGTAATCTGCTACTCTCATTTTATATTTATGATCTCTGTTAGCTGGATGCTAATGAAGATTTTATAGCTATTCAAAACATTTATAAATACTTGCTTAGGCAGAACTCTTAATGAAAGAAATTGTATGCATATCTTGCAAGAGAAAGGTAATGAATACCAGCGGGACAACCGAGTTTATTTGCCCTAGCTGTGGCAATGCAAAGATTGTTAGATGCATGAACTGCAGACAGCTTGGAGCCAGATATAAATGCAGCCATTGCAGCTTTGAAGGACCTAATTAACATGGCAGATGTTCTTGTAACTATAAAGATAATGCCTTCTGGAATTGATGTTGATCTTGATAAGCTTAAAACAAAGGCTGTAAAAGAGATAATGGTATTTAAGGCAAGAGTTGTAAGAGAAGAAATCGAACCTATAGCATTCGGAATTAAGGCTTTGAAGATCACATTTGCATATGAAGAGTCAAGAGGCGGAACAGATGCTATCGAGGAAAAGATTGTAAAAATAGCTGGTGTTGAGAGTGTGGATGTAGTTGATGTTAGGAGAGCTATTGGGTAATGTTTAGCAAGGAAGAGATTAAAAGACTAGAAGAAATATCTAAAATGCCTGGTGATAAAAGGCAGACAGAGGTCAATGAATTCTTGAAGAAGCTTAAACCAGAGCAGATAGAGCAGCTTAAAAAACAACAGACATGCATATTTTGCAGGATAGCAAATAGACAAGTCAAGGCTAGCATAGTCTATGAAGATAAAGAGAACATGGCTGTGATGGACATTAATCCTGTAAGACCTGGGCATGTGCTGTTGTTTCCAAGAATGCACACTAATGCCTTGGATGATAAGCTTGGAGATAAGGTAAAGAAGCTTTCTTTAGCAGCCATAAGGGCTGTTAACGGCGATGATATAGAAATAAAGACTTCTGAGAATGCCGGGCAGAAAGATAGCCATACAGCATTGCATATGGTACCAAGATTTAAAGATAAGGATAGTGAGGATGCAGCAAGAAAAGAAAGACCAGAAGATATTGCTAAGAAAATATTTTTGAACTTATCTGAGAAAGATGAACAACCCTTTAAAAAAGCGTTGACGGAAAATACTCCGGCAAAAAAAGAGTCAGTTAAGAAGATAGAGATTGATCATGGCTATGAAGTATGGCTGGAAGAAAGAATACCCTAAGCTTTTTCCTAAAAAGCTTGCAAAAATATTGCAAAAACGAAAAGCTTAAGCAAAACTAAATATTAAATTCTGATTAGATTGCCAAATATAAGTGTCAATATTATTGATATTAAAAATGATGGAACAAATGGAATGCCTTCTTTGACAAGAACTCTTTTTATATGATGCTCTTTTAGCTTCTGTATCTGCTGCTTTGTTATTCCAGGGCTTTTATTGCTATATATCTTCCTATCAGCTATTGTAATGTCTGTAGCTACCCAATCACCTTCTGTAAGCCTAGACACATCCAGCATCTTATACATAGACCCCTTTTCTACGGCCTTAACAAAAACTATGAGGTATGGAAATCCAACAACAAAAACAAGCATAGCGATAGTTATAGGGGAGATAAGAGTTCTGTCTATTATGAAAATTAATGCTAACAATACTATTGAGAGTATAGCGGACAGCCATTTTGTAAATCTCAATCTCTTGTCGCTTAACATTGCCCTGAATTCACTTGAGAAATTTTTCCTATTTCTGTATGCGATTGCTATTGTGTATAAAAGGCCATATACAGAACCAACGATCAATAGATTGATGAAAAGTGTCATTTGGAAAGGAAATGGCTGCAGGCTTGGAGAGAAGAATTTGAGCAATACACCAGGATATTGCGCAAACATGATTGATGTTGCCATCAACAGCTTTGCATCTCCACCACCCCATTGTTTTGAATAATACATGAGATTGGCTATGACAAACAATGCTAGAAAGCCAAGAAATGTAGATAATAACGCTGAAAAATTACCGCTGATAATTGCATTAAGTATGTGGATTGCAGACCCAACGATTATAAGGCCATAATTCAGAAGATCTGGGACTTCTCTGGTCTTTAGATCTATTATAGAGGCTATTATTAGACCCAGGAGGCCTAGGACTAGGAGTAGGATATCAAGCACCATCTTTTTTAAGTAAGGACTAGCATTATGTTTATAAATCTTATTGATTAGATAATATATATGATCTCTATTATAGGAGCAGGACCTATTGGAGGATATGCGGCTTATTTGCTAGCAAAATCTGGAGAAAAAGTTAGGCTGTATGAAGAGCACAATAAGATTGGAAAGCCTGTCCAATGCACCGGGATAACAACAGATGCAATCGACAAGGTAATCAAAGTAGATGATAGCATTATTGTAAATAAAGTAAGTATTTCTAGGGTATATTCACCAAGCAATGATTATGTAGATGTTAATATGAAAAAACCAGATTATATATTTGATAGGGCTGGCTTGGACAACTTCATTGTAAACATGGCATTGGAGAAAGGGGTTGAGATTATTTACGGCAAGAGGTTTACAGGCTACAAGGAAGAAAATGGAAAAATAAAGATGCAGTTCAACAATAATGAGATAGTAGAAACAGATTACCTTATAGGCGCTGATGGGGTTAATTCTACAGTGGCTAGAATCATGGGCAATAGAAAAAGAAATTTCCTTTATGGGACACAGGCCAGAGTAGAAATGGGGGTAGAAGACAGGAAAGTTTTTGAGACATTTATGGGTGTGGGGGATTTTGCCTGGATAGTCCCTGAAAATGAGAAGACAGCAAGGATCGGCATAATAGGCAATAGAGATTCTGCTGCAGGATTCATGGATTTCATAAAAAAGAGGAACGGAAAGATACTGGAATATCAGGGAGGATTAGTGCCTTTGTATGATCCTAGATTAAGAATA
>CAZSRE010000009.1:17165-20268 GCA_964609195.1 Candidatus Woesearchaeota archaeon
AAAGCCAAGAACATATGGGGGAATAGTGCCTGGGATGCTTGCGGCTCAACAGCTAGCTAAAGACATAAACAACTATGAAAAAAACTTTAGAAAAACTGTTGGAAAGGATTTGAAACTTGGATTGTATATAAGAAAGCTGATGAACAAGTTTACAAAAGATGATTATAATAGGATGATAGCATTATGCAAGAAAGAGAAGGTGTTAAGGATATTAAACACTGCAAACAGGGATTATCCAGGCAGCTTTATATTCAAGCTTATAATGGCAGAACCCAGATTCTTGAGATTCGGCCTTAATCTATTTTATTGACTATTCTATATAAGCTTTGCACACAAACTAGGCAGAGACACAGTTCTGCACATTGATTGTGCTTGCCACTTCATTATTGCTAACGAGCAGCTTCCGGGCAAAAGCATTTGCCCCTGATCCGGGTACCGAATATAACCCAAAAAATGCCTGGAATTCAGGGTCTTTTAGATTATACCGGGATTCCCGGTATTTTAGAAGGATTTATATATGTGGGATATTTCTAATTATCATGAAGATACACTTGCCTAATAGCGTATGGATTGGTAATATAGATTCCTTTTTAAGAGCAATAGATACATCAAATGAAGACGTTCTTGAAATTAGCTCACATGACAAATGGATCTCAGTACATCCGGTTGTGTTGTCTATAGTCACAGCATTAGGGTTAAAGATGATAGACAAAGGAAAAGATATACAATTTCAGAAACTTACAGCTACATCTAAGCATTATTTTGAGAGAATGGGTTTATTTAAGCTATTAAACCTTGATTCAGAAATTAAGATTACCAAGCATGAGCCAGCTGGCAGATTTATTACTATCCATGTAATCAAAGATTCCAAAGAATTAGACAGATTCATTACAGAAATGATTCCTCTTTTACATACTGAACCAAAAAAAGTAGAACCTATTAGATATATCATTAGCGAATTAGTTAGAAATGTCTTTGAGCATTCAAATTCTTATCAAGGGGCAGTCGTTTGTGCTCAATATTATAAAAAAAGCAATACTATAAGGATAGGTGTAGCCGATATTGGAATGGGTATAAAGAAATCAATAAGTAAATCTTATAATCCTTCAAATGATATTGAGGCAATATCATTAGCCTTGCAACCTGGAATAACAGGAAAGACTAGAAAAATTGGAGGAACAGAAGCTAATGCGGGGGCAGGATTATTTTTTATAAAGTCTCTCGCAAAAATAAACAGAGATTTTTTTATGATCTATAGTGGTAAAGGAATGTACAAACTACTAAAAAATCCAAAACATAAATCTATAAAATTAATGGCAGACCCATTAAGAGACCACTCTTCTCATAGTTATGATTATCCACATTGGCAAGGTACGATTGTAGGAATAGATTTATGCCTAGACGAACACGCTGATTTTAATAAGCTCTTAGAAATTATTAGAGAGTTTTATGCAAGGACAAGAAAGCAAAAAATTAAAGAAAGATACAAAAAACCAAGATTCATATGAAAACTATTAAGATTTATGAGATAACTGGTGAGTTTGCCGAAGATAAAGACAAGGCTAAAAAAATAAGAATAAGAGAAATTTTACCTTATATTAATGATGAAAATAAGATAATTCTTGATTTTGAAAATGTAAACTCTGCTACACAATCATTTATTCACGCACTAATAAGTGATTTAATTAGAAAAAAAGGAATAAAAGTTTTAGACAGAATTTATTTTAAAAATTGTAATCTAACAATTCAGAAGATAATAAGTATAGTTACTGAATATATGCAACAATCTAACTTTTAATCTTTTCTCTCAATAACAATCTTATCTTTTTCTAGCTTAACATTTACTTCCTTGCCTAACAGCTTGGAATCTTCAACAACTTTCTTAGGCAGGTATCTATATAGGAAACTTTTTATATTAAATAATCTATCTCCAAAAGATGTTATCTTCAAAATATGGAATTTTCTCATTTATTATTGGACTGCTTCTTTTTATCTATGGTTCAGCAGTTCTTTCTGACACTCTAGTCTTTCGTCCCTATCTTTCTTGGTATACTAGTATTTTTGGGACTGTTGCATATTGGTTTAGTTTTCTAATATATCTTAATGGAATTAATTCTTTAATTCTAATAGTTATTGGGCTAGTTGGTGTTTTTTTAGGGATTACAGGAATTATAAAGAAGGAAAGTAAGAGATATTTTTCAATATTAGGCATTTTACTTAGTTTGTTAGGTGTTATTTTATATTTCGTAGGTAAATATTTTTATTTATCTGATGTAGTATTTCTATAGTATTTCTAGTGTCAAATAGCAAGATTTTTATATTAATATGGTTATTAAAATCTTAATGCAATCTAAGAGAGGACAACAGGAAGGACTAAATGTTGCTGTATTAGTGGCTTTATTGGCACTTTTCATTATTGGCTATGTCGTCTTATTGCCGCCAAGCGATAGGGAGAAGCTATTAGAAGGAGATCTTGGTGATAATGGTAATGATGACAATACTGTTGGTAGCACTTCTGGAGATGTATTATTATCTGAAACACCTGGGGTTGTTAGGTCTTTTGCTGATGAGGGGGTTAAGCACAAGCTGTCTCCTTTAGATTTATTTGCAAGAGATGAACCAGAAGTTTCTAATATTGCTCCAAGCCTGTATATTTCAAGAGATCTTTTCTCAAACAGGATGCAGAGCATAAACTTCAATCTGGAAGATAAAGATAGCTTGCAAGAAGCTGTATTGTTCTTTACTGTTAGAGATCCAAGAGGAAGATTGGTTATAGCATTGAATGGCAGAGAGATTTTTAACAATAATGTAGATTCTGGAAGCTTGGAGAGCATACCTTTACCATTAAGCTTATTGTCTACCAGGAACACTGTAACATTCTCCACATCATTTGCATTATTTGGGTCACATTATACGTTAGATGATGTTAAGCTAAGAAAGAATTTTAATGTTCAAAACCTGAAGAGCATCAGAGCATTTGTCATAAACAAGGATGAGTTTGACAGGATGACAGGAGCTAGATTAAGCTACTTTATTTCCTGCATCTCACCAAGCAGAGAAACTACTAATTTGAGAATAGAGTTGAATGACAGGCCATTTGAAA
>CAZSRE010000009.1:20291-20517 GCA_964609195.1 Candidatus Woesearchaeota archaeon
GGTAACATTTGATATAGATAAGGACAATTTGAATGAGGGAAGAAATACATTCTCATTTTCAATAGACAAGGGAGATTTTAGATTCACTGATATGGAAGTAGAAGTTGATTTAGAAGATAGAGTGTTTCCGACATATAACTTCGTGATTGATACTGATCAGATAGATGACTTGAGGAATGATAAAGTAGATGCTGTAGTTAAGATGAGCTTCCTGGATGACAGGAAG
>CAZSRE010000009.1:20527-21111 GCA_964609195.1 Candidatus Woesearchaeota archaeon
CACAGATATTCATAAACGGAAATAGATTATTCCTGGATACAACTGGAGATGTTTATACAAAGGATGTATCTAGTTTCTTAGAGGATGGAAGCAATGAATTAAAGATAGTTCCTACGAGTCAATTTGAAATTCTAAATCTGGAGATAAGGTTAGAGTAAGTTTTTGGGAGAGGCTTAAGCAAAACTGCAAAGAGTAAAAAGAGGAAATGGCTACTGATGAAAGAGGGGATGTTGAGAAGGCTTACGAAGAAGCTACAAGAGAAGACATCAAGAGAGATAAGATTAAATCTAAAGCAGATAAGGTTACAGTTAAAAAAAGTAGGATTCAGGCAATAGAAACTGCTCCAGATAGTGTATTGGATAGACTGCTTGGAAGAAGCCATGGAGTTCTTGGTGGAATTAGAAGAGCAATTGTATTTGTTGCAAAATGGATTCTTGTTGGTTTGGTTATCTTAGCATTAGCTGCTGTAGTCATAGTGCCTACAAGATGCGCTAGTACTGGAACTTGTGGTGTACTATATGATCAATTTAGGGTTGCTGTAGGCAACACACCTTTGGCAGCAATCACTTTTAAAGGATTTTCAT
>CAZSRE010000010.1:0-20663 GCA_964609195.1 Candidatus Woesearchaeota archaeon
GGAGCTAGAATTACAGCAAAGCTTAGCTTGTCAAGAAGAGTATATTCTACCTTCAAGGGATAGTCTTTGTTAAACTGCATGGAAACCTTGTCTGATAACTTGGCTCCCTTGATTATTTTTTTAAGATAATCGATAGAATAACGAGCTGCTACTGCCTCTTTTGACAGCATGTCTATTGTTGTGTCTTTTCCAGCGCTTACTTCTATCCTTGCCTCGCTCATATTTCCCTCTGATTTTATGGAAAGCTTTTCTATATCTGCTATTAATGATACTGATTCTGCAACTACTCCAACATCTTCTATTGCCTCATCCAATAATCTTGAGCTTGTCATTATCTTCAATGGGAATTTAAGATCTGGAATTTTCTGCTCTCTATTATCTGCATCGAGCAATGCTAAATGGAATGTTTTGTTAGACTCTCCTTTTAACTGTATCTTTAGCTTGTTCCTATCGTGATCTAGCTCCAATGTCAATATGTCTGTTGGTTTTGCTCTTTTTAGAACCTGGTTAAGATTAGAGAGATTGATGCCTAGCTCAATAGGCTTGTCTACCTTGTATTCTACAAATGCGGAAGATAAAAGCTTGAAGATAACCATGGCAACATTAGCAGGATCCATGGCAACAAGCTCAATCTTATCCTTGTCTATCTTGAATCTTGCATCTGTAACAAGCTCTGAGATTATAGAAATACTCTCTTTTAGAAGCCTTGGTTCAGATAAAGTAAGTTTCATTATATAATTTTGATTGTAGTTAGTTTATATTGTTTTGGGTAATAAAAAATGCATATCTACAAGAATGGAATCTTGAATGGAAGATAACTTTTCAGATAGATGTACATTAAGGCAAGACCAGCAATCAATCCGATTAAAAAACTCCAGAATATTCTTGAAAGGATATAAAAATCCATGTAACCTCTTTTTGATTGCATTTTACTTCTTGAGTAATAACCTCACTTTATTATATA
Organism: Candidatus Woesearchaeota archaeon; assembly: GCA_964609195.1. Taxonomy (GTDB): domain Archaea; phylum Nanobdellota; class Nanobdellia; order SCGC-AAA011-G17; genus CAZSRE01. The sequence goes on from CAZSRE010000010.1 coordinate 965, forward strand.
AAAATGTATCGATTTTGCTTAGGTCCTGTATGAAGTCTGCTTGTATTGATATAATTCCATCCACGCTTAGTGCTCTGCCAAACACCTTTATGAATTTAGCATCTTTATTAATGCTATCGTTGAATAAAACATTTATTGTAGCCTTCCCATCATCTAAGACTAGAGAATTCTCATTTATTACGGCTGGATAGCCTGCTATGCAGATGTACTCATCATCCTGCTTTAGCTCTTCAATAAGCTTTTCTTTGTATGGGTGAAGCTGTGGCATGAATTAATAATGTTAGAATAATTAGATAAAACTTTCGCTAGTATGTTCGCCATGTATAATTACACTTGGTGCATTTGTAGAATGTTGTTTCTGCCTCATCTGCAGACCTTGTCTGAAGCAACCAGAAATATGCATGGGCATTCTTGCATTTTGGGCATTCTTGCTCTACTTTAGGCAGGATCTCTATCTTCTTGTCAATAACTTCTATTTTTTCTTTGTTTTCAACTTTCTCTTTTAGAACCATAGGCTCTTTTTTCTGTATAAGACTATAATTGCAATTAAGGCAGGCTAGTTTTGTCTTGTTGGCTGCCTTCTTTGGCAAGATTATTGTTCCGCATTTTGGGCAAAATTGCATTTTTATTGGCTAAACAGGTTTATTGCTGATGTGAATATTATCTTTACCCAGCCCAGCAGAGGAACCCTGAAGACAGCCCTGCCGATCAAATCATCTTGAGAGATTCTGTCTTCTCCAAGAGACTTTATTGAGTCTGGATTATGATCTCCTTTTGTCTGGAAATATATGTTATTGCTTTCTGTGTATACTCTGACAACTCTATGGATAATAGGGTCTTCCTGGTTACTTTTGAAGACGATTACGTCTCCTTTTTTTATATCTTTGGGTTTCGTACCATATAATATCATAATATCCCCTTTGTTAAATCCATTTTTGAATCTATAAAATTGGAAGTCTTCTTTGGATATCCCATTCCTATCATACCAATCGGATTGTGGCTGCCACCATGAATCGAAGCTGCCATCATGCTCCATAGAGCTTGAGACTACTGCAACTAGGGGGTGTGTAGTTGATAATATAAGGCCAATTCCTGGGTAGATTATGAATTTGACAAGAACAAATGCCAGAATAACATTTACTATCCATGATAATATACTGTCATCCTTCCAAATAAAATACCATGTTTTTTTAAGGAATGTTGAAAAACCCATTATGATTATTTTAGAATCTTTTTAAACTGATCACGAAGCTCTTTATTCTGCTTCTTCAATCTATCAACAGTCTTTTGCAGCACTTTCTTAGGATCTGCTTTTTCATCTGTCTCTATCATTAGCACTGGATGTCCTGTAAGAGAATGCTCTATATTATAACCTGCTGTTTTGATAGATTGATCACTCCATAGATCTTTCCTTAGGTAGTTACAGAATGTATGTGTCTCGCCTTTTATGCCGAGTTTAAGCTTGCCTTTTTCTTCTTTAAGAACTGAGATTTCCATGTGAATCTGGCTTAAACACTTGTTTTTAAAGGTTTCGTTTCAGCCTGTAACAGGCTACTTTGACGTTATAAAGCTTCTTCTCATGATGGGGGAGGGTTTTCTTTAATGGAAAATTAAACTCGCGTATGTTGTCAATCTTGAAGTCATACTTGGATGAAAGCTTATAGATGAAGTCACTAGACTCTGCCTTGTGGATTGAATAGATCACATCAGATATCATCATTGCCTTTTCCAGAAACTGCTTATCTGCATGCTTGTTCTTTACACCGAATGGGGGATTTTGAACTACAGTGTCTACTTTTATGCTGACTTGCTCTATAGGAACATTAAGAAACATAGCATCAAGCTTTACGTTAAATTCTTTTTCTATGGATGCTAAGTTCTCTTTTGTAAGCTCTATAGATTCTTTGCTTACATCTACAAAATAAACTTTCTCTGCTCCAAGAATTAATGATGCTATGCCTAGAATCCCATTACCGCAACCAAGGTCTGCAACAACTTTCTTGGCTATATCATCATTAAGATAAGCAAGCCATGCTAAATAAGCAGCTATCTCAGAATCTGTCTGATATTGCTCTAGCTTGGCCTTAGGATTTGATAATTGCTTTAACTTAGAGAGCATTATAGCAACTTCTTTTTTGTTCATGGTTAGAACCTACGGTTCCGACACCTCCCTTTTTGGTTAAGCTTTTCATAAAAGGTTATCCGATACCTCCTTTAAGTTATTTAATCTTTCCGTTAACGCTTCTTTTCCCTCAAGGCTTTTCCTAAAAGGCTTGTTTTCCATTAACGCTTTTCTAAAGGGTTATTTTTCATATTTATTATGTCGCTTATAGTCATGCTGTCATCTTTGAAGACTATTTTTTTCTTGTCCTGAACCTGGTCCATCATGTAGACTAGACTTATGTTTAAGAACTTCTCGAGTTTTCTTGCAAGCTCTATTGACGGTTCTAGATAATAAGATTCAAGCTTATGTATCAGAGATTCTCTCTCTGCTATCTTCAAACCAAGTTCTTGCTGCGTAAGCTTAAGCCTTTCTCTTGATGATTTTATCAAATCGCCATAATCGTCAGCTATATGCTCTGCAGGCATTTCCAGCCTTGCTGCCTTCTTTTTCTCTTCTTTTATTATCTCTGGATGTTTCTCTAATACTATGACATGGCCGTATCTAGCGCAATTTCTGCATACTTTTAATGGCGAGCCTTCAACAATGGCATTGACTAGAGCATCTTGCCTTCCACATAAGTCGCAATCCATGCTATGTATGTAGTAAGCTATGTTTAAATAATTTTTTATATGCTGCATTCTATAGGCTTTACCTTGAAATTAGAGCAAATTGCAGAGATCAAATCTTCTTTTGTGGTTAGGCCGATGAATTTCTTGTCCTCTACTATGATTGTTGGTGTATCCATTATAGAGTATGTTGATTTTAGTATGCCTATCATAGGCTCATCCATAAAGTCATTGTCTAAAGAGAATATGAGCAGCTTGTCTTTGAAGCTATCTTTCAGATTTGTTAGTATTACTCCCTGCGTCCTTGATTCTGTGTCTTTTATATCATTTGAATAAAAGTATAGCACTCTTACATTCTCTACATCACATGTATCTCTTGCTGTCTTGGCAAATAGCCATAGCCTTAGCTCAGAAAGGATATAGTTTCTCTTTATCAGCTCAAATCCTGGTGTTGTGCTCCCGTCTGCGATATAATTCTCTAACCTTTTCCTTGAAACTTCAAGATTATCTGTGCTTTGATCTAATGTAGAAATAAGAGCCTGGCAGTTTTTATCTTGCGCAACTGAAGTAAGATAAATGTATTGAAGCTGCAGGCTTTCATAGCCTAGTTTCTCTTTGTCTGCTATGTCTTCTAGATAATTTGTTCTTTCCTTAGTCAACAGTAATCCAAGCAATAATCCAATTGTAAATACACCTGCTGTAAACAGAAATGCTATTAGATGTCTTTTATAACTTATTTTTCTTTCCTCTACCATCTTTGTATCTTCCCAAATAACATTTCTATAATTACTCCGAACCATACTATTGCAGCTAAGCTGGCATATGCTATATAGTATGTGGGTATTGCTATAAAGCTAGCTTTCCCGAAAAGATTTTCATTAGTATTCTTATAGGCAAGTGTTACGAAAATGAATCCTAGTGTTATAGAAACTATTGCCAAGAATATGTTTGTTATGTTAACATCAAATATTATCAGGTTTGAGAATAATCTAGACACCTGGGGGATTAGATTGTAATTTATATATGATAGGTCTGAAAGATATCTCAATAATGGTCTTATCAAGTACTCAAAGAATACAACTGAGAAGACAATAATTGCTATTATTCCTGATGCTGCAGTATATGGCATCTGCATCATACCAAAGTCTCCGTATTTTTTATTAAATATGAGGCTGCGGTACCTTACCATGTTGAGAACAGTTCCTTTATACCAGCGATTCCTTTGCCTGTAAAATCCCTTGAATGTAGATGGAACATTAGTGTAGACTTCTGCATCAAGAACTTGCTTTATCTTGTAATGCTGTTTTTGCAGCCTTAATGCTATTTCTTGGTCTTCTGTCAGATTATGCTCATCAAAATACCCTATCTTCCTTAACAATTCTGTCTTATATACTGAAAATGGGCCAGGAGCGACTGTTATGCAGTCTACATGCCCCATAAGCTTTTTGTAAAAGAAATTAAGAAGGTACTCGCACCATTGCAGCTTTTGCAGCAAGGTAGACTTTTCCTTTACCTTCATCAATGGAAGCACTACTGCAGTTTCTTCATCTTCAAAATGCGCAAGTATTCTTTTTAATGTAGATTCCTTAACTACAGAATCTGCATCAAGGCAGACAAATATTTCGCCTGTTGCTAGTCTTAATGCATGATTTAATGCTGCACCCTTGCCCTTATTTTCTTGATTTACCAGCTTTATATTATATAGTTTATTCTCTCGGATAGATTCTAGAGCCTTTTCTTTTGTATTGTCTTTAGAACCATCGTTAACAACTATTATCTCCATCTTATCTTTTGGGTAATCTAGATTTGCTACAGAGGTTATAGCAGCTTTTATATTATCCTGCTCATTATATGCTGGAATAGCTATAGTCACATTTGGAAAATAGCTCATACTCTTTGAGATAGACTTCACTCCCTTATCTAAATAAACCAGAAGCCAGAATACTAGAAAGTATAGCGAGAGAAGATATGCAGACCATATTATTATTCTAGATACAGTTATCATGCTTATTCACCGATATACCACCATAATTCAGCATTTTGGTTGGAAAACAACTTTTTAAACCTTGTGTTATATTTCAACAAAAATAGCAGCCCATCTTCCTCATCCTTCCAGGTTTCTCCAGACTTCATATCATTAGTTACCCATATGTATTTTATCCTATACTTTTCAAGCAACGGTGCAACTTCATCTATCGACCTTGAGCTAAATATTTTCTGAGTATCAATATATTTCTCATTAACACCTGGTGCATATACAAAGTTAGAATCCATCAATACAGGACGGGAGGCAATCGACTCTATCCAGAAACCATTGGAATAATGGCTAAGCACAACATCTTCTGGATTGGATTCTGCGTTTAATGCTTCTAGGCTGTCTATTATATCCTGATTTGGAGGCAGATTTGATATAGAATTTAGATGTATAAAAAACGTTACGACTAATCCAGAAAGCAGGATAATTATTGTAAAGTTTTTTATCAATCTTGATTCCCATTTTATTGATCTAAGATTTATTAAGCCAATTGCTGCCAAGATAGAGATTAAGAAATTAAGGTGTATTATAGGCCATATAAGATAGATTGAAAGAAGGATAAAGAGGAATAAGGCAATATATATTGTAAGATAATGGAATTTCTTTTTCCACATGGCTACAAACCCTGATAAGGCAAGGATTATAGAGAATATGCTTAACCCAAATAACCCACCTAGCTCTGCAATAAAGTTCTGGAATGTAAAGTTCAGGCCAAGTTCTTTTATCTTGAAATCCAGCATTGACGGCATGCCATATGCATTTATTGTAGGAATATTAAGCAATCCAATCAGGATTAGATTAAATGCTAAGATTAAAAAGAACAGTGTTTTGTTTTGTTTTCTTACTAACACATGAATCAGGAATAGGGCCAGAGCAATCATTGAATGGAGCGTACCAAATAATGGGATAATAGAGAACATTATAGCTGCAGGAATAGTCTTCTTGTACAGTAAGAATGAAATACCAAGAAGTGTTAGAGTTATAGGTAGCATGCGAGTATTTGATATTGAAAAGGTATACAAAAATGGAGGTGAAAGAAGCAGGAATAGTATGCTTAATTGAGCAGACCTTTTGTTCTCCAGCAACTTGCTTACAATAAAATAAAATGCTATTAACGAAATCATTCCAAGAAGTGTTGGGAGAATTCTAGATACTATATCGACAGATAGTGTAGAGATCTTAGAGAGTAATGCTACTGTTAGCTGAGTGCCTTGCTGCAAGGATAGAATTCTGCCATTATAGCTAAGCCTGTCATAGAAAATAAGATTGTTTCTTGATTGTATGTCTTCAGCTAACCTTGTAATTGAATAGCTGCTCTCTCCAGCTAATATGTCATTGTTGTTATAATTTCTGATTACAGATATAGCTAGCAAAGATGACAGAGCTATAAAGAATAGCAAGATTGTACTAGCATTTGCGTACTTGGTAGATTTTTGCGAAATCGTCATACTTCCTCCTGTCAAAACATTTTCTTACGCCCGGGACATATGCTAGATCGTCAATGTTGTATTTACTCTTTGTCTTCTCAGAGATAAAGACGATGTCTATATTGTAGGATTGCGCTATATCTAGTGCTTCAAATTCAGAGCCTGTCTTATACAGGCTTTCTAGTGATTGTAATCTTTTTTCAGTATCTGGAGCCAATACATAATATTCATCTGCAACATTCTTCTTGCCTGTATAATACGAGACTAGATTTCCTTCTTCTGGCCTTGCCGCAATCACTAAATCCTCTTCCAGGTTGTTGCCAATCCATTCTAATGCCTCTATATCTATCTTTTCTGGGACTGAAGCCATTACGTCTCTCGCTGCGAATAGGCTTGGAACAACGAATGATATTAATGACAGGAAGACTATTAAGTAGATTACATAGCTTTTTTTACTTGCTATCTTGGTAATGTCCAGATAGCTCAGCAACTTTGAAAGTGATATAGATGATAATAAAGCTAATGTAAGCGACAGGAACAGCAAGCCATCTTCCAAGCTTATCAATTTCATTAGAATAGAGGCTAAAGTAGATAATACCACGCTAACAATCAGGATATGAGAATCTTTTCTACTTGTGAAGACAATTAGCAATATTGCAATTGCACCGAAGATAGAAGAGAGTATACCAATGCTGTATATTGATTGCGTCAAGCTGAAATTATTCAACTGCATATCCAAAACATATTGAGGAATATTCTGCCATAGTATTGATGGTCCATTAGCTAAGAATGATTTTCTGAAAATTAGGAATTGAATAAAAAGGATAGATAGTGTAGAGAAGATGATTGCTTCTTTCAGAGTTCTCCTTATAATAAGATTTTCTGAAACTAGGGTAATGGAGTAAATCAACAAAGATAATAAGAATAAGAAGGAAACTGGATGTGTAAGCGGAAATAGGATAGATAGAAACACAAAGTAGACCAAGTAAGCTCTTTCTTCTCTTAGTTTTATCAAGCAGTAAATCATCAGGAAGAACATCAATATTGCCAGAGAATAGACTGATGCTGAGTTAAGCGTTCTTTGAAAAAATATCGGAATAAAAGAAGAGAATAGAGCTGAGAATAGAGCTGCTACATTATCTTTAGTCATCTCATATGAGATGAGGTAGATAACAAAAGATGTTGCCACAGCAAACAGGGCAGGCAGTATTTTTGCTACTATGGCTATGGGGAATATTAAAGAGAAAACAGCCAGCAGATAATGGAATAATGGTGGATATTGTATTTGCCTGCCTGAGTAGCTTAGCTCATCATACGACATGGGCTTAACATTATCAAGAATGTATTGTGTATGCCTTATGTTGAAATATGCTTCATCGGAGCTAAAGTAACTTGATTGGAAGGAGAAATAAATTCTTAATATTAAAGCTAGAGCAAGAATAACCAGCAGGTAGCTATAAGCTCTTTTATTTGGCATGTTATCCCGGAAGCTTTTCCAGCGCTTCCTTAATGTTTGGATCTTGTTCTAATTTTGCCTTAATCTCCTCTTTATTAACATCGAAGTAATCGTAAAATGTCTTGGTAAGCTTTAGAATCCTTGTTCTACCTGAGATATCTGCAGTAATAAAGTTCTGCTCTTTTAACTGCTTGATATGCTGATAAGCAGAATTGCCTCTGGCCTTGATTACTTTTGACTGCTCTATCGGCTGTTTGTAAGCGATGATAGCCAGTGTCTTCATTGTCGGGGAGTCTAGTTCAGAGTCGGATAGGATCTTGTTTGTTATGTGACCATAGCTTCCTTTTATGTTCAATCTCCATTTATTATCTTCCTCTCTTAATTCAAGTGCTGTATTTCTTGATTCGTAGTCTTTTTTAAGATCTAATAATATATCTTTAACCAAACCTATAGAACCAATGTTGCATATCTTGGCCAGCTCTTCCAGGTCTATATACCTGCCTATTACGAATAAAACAGCCTCTATCCTATTCTTGATATCCGGCTCTTCTGGCATAAAAATAGTATAAGAAGAAGCGTATTTAAAATTTTGGTTTATTCAATGTCCGCCTGACTAAGTCTTCTGGCCAGCCCTGAGCTGTTGCTTCTTTGACTATATCTTCGTCAGAAAAGCCGCGCTTTCTTGCATTCTTTATGGCATTTGATAATATTTTGGCAGGATTCTTTTTCCAACCAATAAAGAGCAATATTAATGCCAATGCTATGAATATTACAGGGATTATATAGAACAGTTTGTTAATGCTTCCAACTACAGGCTGTTGCTGTTCAATTATTGAAGTTGGTTGCTGAGGGATTGAAGTTTGGGTAAGCTCTTGCACTTCCGGCATATTATATGTTATTGCGAATGTTGACAGGCCAGGAGCTTCTGCTGTATAGTAATAATAATCACTGTCAAAGTTTGCAAGATTTGTAGCCAAGTCCTGCCATAAGCTTCCTGTGTATCTTTGCAATATTATGCTTTCTGGATTCAAGCTATAGGTAGCAAGCCAAGATATTGGAACTCTGAATGTGATGTTGCTTGATAGTATGGATTGCTTTGGTATCTGTATATGGTCTATGTCAAAGAACGAATAAACTAACCTGTTATTTGGAGCTATATCTGATTTTTGGTATGAGTATTCTGATATTTTTATGTAATCTTTACTAAACAATTCATCAGTATTTACCCCGATGCTCTTAACATCTATCAATGGGCTCTTAGTATATCCTAGGAATGGGTTATCTTTGCTTATCAATTTATAGTATAGAGATTCTGAATATGCAGAGTAACTAGCGCTTCCACTACTAGACGAAGAACCTCCACCGCCTCCTCCTCCCCCACCAACAACAGAGATTATAGTTGTGGTAGTAAATGTATTTAGGTCTACAGGAGACGCTGTCCATATCGCTGGATTACTGGCTAGATATGCATAAAAGTAATATTCTGGTGGGTTGCATGCTCCTAAACAATCATTCTGCCATTCTGCTGTCCATGTTGTTGACACTGTGTTTGTTGTAATTGTTACTTGGGCCGGGTTTATATTTGCAAGGTCGTCTGCATTTCCAGTATCCTGCTCCCAAACCTCAAAGTTCATAGTCAATCCTATGCAATTACTTGTAGTAATTGTCATGCCAACAGGTTGGTTTATATTTGCAATAGTATTATTCCAAGAGGCAGTATTTAATGTACAAGGTGTTGTTATTATAGTTGATGTAGATGTTGACGTAGATGTAGTTGTTGATGTTGTGGCAGAGACTGGCAAACCTTCGGCTAGAGCAAAGGCCTGCATATTTGAGGGTGAAGAACCGTTCATTATTATAGTCAATTGGCTGCCAGAGTAAATAAACTGCCTTAAGCTGTTTTGCAAGACCCAACCGGTTAGGCATGCCCCATTCGTAAAGTCCCATGACTGACAACCATAAACATATGCATTTGAATAGTCAACTATAGGATTTGTAATTCCTACCCTATAATCTGTTGAAGCATAAGTCCAATTTGGGCTATTTGCATATAAGAAATAAATTGATAGATTATTGTCCTGAATATTTGAGTAGTAATCTGAAGATAGGCCAATAGCCCAATCTGTTATAGAATCCTTATAATATGTTGTAAAACTAAGTGTGTTAGGGAACGAAAATGTCTGTAATTTTCTAAACCCTAGCTGATATGGATACCTGTAAGGAAGTTCTATTACTGTTGGAGAGCCCACTATTCTGCCCAGAGTTGATAGAGGGCTAAGCAAGTTTAGTGAGGCATATCCAGAAGAATTTGTTATGGTTACTGTGATGTTTTTTGTCTGGATAGCGATAAATGTTTTTTTGTATATATTATTTTCAGGAATGCCTTCGTCTGTTGTGCTAGCTATAACTGTTAGCTCATTGGTTCCTTCGTTATTTGGCCTCCAACCTACTTTTCTAAGTGCTGAGGCTAGAGGATTTATCAAGCCAATGTAACTATAATTAATGAGTGTTGAGTTTGCATACAATTTATAACCTGCATCTGTTGCAGCTTCGCCTCCAGAGTTTAATAACAAAACATTTAGGTAGTTTGTTTTGTTGATGCTTAGATAATACTGGGATTTAAAGAATCCTGAAACAGTCAATGACGGAACTAGATCAGGTTTTGGCAGTACGGAGCTGATTATGATCTCGTAGAAATTATCCAGCTTATTCTCTTCTAAATCGTTTGACAGGACAGCTATAAACCTGTATTTGCCAAGTGAATTCAAGAGCAGGCTGTCATTAAGCAAAACAGAGTCTTTTGCAGTCAAGTCTGGGATGTTTATTGTCCTAATAGTGTATGCCCTAGAAAGACCTATGTTTACGTTTGTTGTAAACATGGTAACATCTAATAATGTGCTATCTGGCAGGATAGATACTCCACCATACCTGAACAGAGTAAGATTCTGAGAAATTCCATTGTTGCTAAGGATATGCAATGTGACATATGATGAGTTTATATAATATGGGATAAACTCAAAGACTGTTCCATTAAATGTAATATTATTTTTGATATTATACTGGGTGCTCTGTTTGATATTATTCACGTTTCCATTAGGGGTGGCATATTCTGTAAGGACTATGTTTTTAGCTGTTGATTTTCCACTATTTGAAATGGTAAATGTTCTGTTAAATGCTGTGCCATAGATATATGGCGCTGGCTGATTGATAGATACAGTTGGATTAGTGTCTGGCAACCTATGATCAATAAATACTTGTCTTATTATGAAATTGTTTATTGCATTATTATCTGATATACTTGCATTGATCTTGAGAATAACATCTTTTCTGGCTTGCGGGACAAAGCTTAATTGGACATTAGACTCTATCCCTGGATTAATTGTAATTGTTGTTGAGGCATGCAAAACTGAGTTTAAGTAAAGATTTATTGGAATGTTTGTCTCTGTTTGAGTGCCTGCATTATAGACCTTGAAAGAAACATTTCCTGTTTTGTTAAACTCTAATTGAGGGATTATTAAGTCTCTTAAACCAAGGTCTCTTTGTTGCTGGGTTAATTGCGGCTGGTTTGTTGAGCTTTCCTGATTGCCTCTGTACAGGCCTGTTCCTTCAAATAAATAAGTGAAGTTTATCGTAGATAAGAATGGCTCTGTTACCCACTCATATGAGAGCTTACCTGGGAGAGCAACATAATAATAGCTTGGTATATCTGACCTGCCCACCAATATTGGATTATTGTTTAGCTTATGAATTATCCTTAGATTTGTGCAGTTCATTCCTTTGCTGTCGACGCATCTTCCAGAAATCTTAACTGGCTGTCCCGGCAATAACTGGGTGCTGTTGGCTGTAAGATTGAGGGATATAGTCCTTTCAGGCAAAGAAGCTGGCAGGATCTGCAGCTCATTCTTGTTGCCAGTTGAATCTATAGCCTTAATCTTCATGTCTATCTTATTTGTGCCTTGTGGAGTTGATGGCAGTGTAACTACAAATAAACCATTTGATACAGGATATGGTCCTGGAATGCTTATCCAATTAGAATCATCGTATCTATAGTATAATGTTACGTTATCTAAAGAAATATCATCAGTAATGTTCAGTCTTACTGTTGGGGCAGAGTTCTCTGAAAATCTTGGAGAGGCTAGCACAGAGTTTATGATTGGCGGCTGGATATCAGAGGCAGGATAGCTTATAGTTGCTGTTGTTATTGTCTTGTTCCAGACAAGATATTCTATTGGAACTGTTATGTTAACAATATTTATTCCAGGAGATAATGTGTAGTTTAACACACCAGGATACCAATAAGCCAATTGAAAGAAACCTCTTTTAGTTATATTTCCAGACGAGACTAATGTGCCTCCTTGGTAGATAGAGTAAGTCGGGGGATTTATGGTGTAGTATTTAGCCGGGTTAATGAATAATACTTCTTCTTTATATAATGTTGATTTACCTTTAAACCCTTTAGCCAAAAATCCATTCAATTTAATGCGATCATTTTCAATCTTAACTTGTGCTGGTGTTAATGGTGTTTTTCCAAAATAGATTGTATCTTTACTTCCAGGTACAGGATTTATTGCATCCCATGCATTTGCAAACTGGTAGTCTTCTCTTGACATTAGGGAATAAGCAAAGTTATCATTTGAATCTCCCTTGAGATAGTTTAAGTAAGAAAAGCTAGAGAATGACCAATTCTGAAGATTTAACTGGCTATTGATTACAGGCACCTTAATATTATATTCCCTGTTCACTGGAACTGCCATCCAATTAAATCCGGCAGCAAATGCAAAATAATCAAATGGATGGATAAAGAAATAATATGATGAAAAAGCTGCTGGATCTAATGAAGGATAATCAAAGGTTAAGTTATACATCGCTAGTTCATTAATACTGTAATCTAAATCTGATGGAGTAGAAGAATCAATTTTGGGGAAGTGCCATGACAAGATATATTCTTCTTTTGCAGTATCTTTTGTGTCAAAATAATTTTTACTAAGGTAAGTTAGTGCGCCAGGGGTTCTTGCTGGAACACCAAAATAATCTATTTCTAATTCACTGTGTATTTTATCATAGACAGGGGTATCTGTCATATAGAGCTTAATGTCTCCATAATCACCGTTCTTAAATGCACCAAGAGAGACAGATGCGGCTCCATAAGATGTGTTTATCAACAAATTTTTATTCAGATTATACATAACCAATGGTTCTCCCGATTTCGAACTAGCCTTGATAGTAAATGTTCTTGCATCGTCTGTAGATAAAACCTTTTCAACATGAGACGCAGCAGGCACTTGAACTTTATCCATCAACACATAATTCAATCCAGGAGTTACAAAATCTCCAAGTGCATATACTGTATAGTTTCCAGCACCAACAGCGAATGTGGACTGATCATCTTCTCCAAAAATAAATCCAACTGCCTGTACATTATCCAGAGACTCGTCAGCAACTACGAGCACTGGAGCAAGATAGCCGTTTGCAATAGGAGAGATTGCTCTTAAAGTAATTGTCGAGAACCTAGTGAAATAATATGGTATTCTATATTCTCTTGAGCTTTCATTTATGTAGATTGTGCCATAGAACTCTCCACCATTATTTGGAGAGACCAGATGCAGATTCACTGGAATCTCCTCACCTGGCTGTAAAGTGAATGATGATAAATTGCTTGTTATTAATGGGTAGGTTTGATTTGTGCCTATATAGATTATATCTCCGATAGTCAATGATAAGCTTATTGGATAACTTTCTATGTTTTTTATTTTTATAGTTTTATCAACTATGCTAGTCCGTAAATTTCCAAACTGTACTATTGGGGTATCAACAAATATCGAGGTGTTATATGCGTTAAATGCATCTACTCTGCCAGATCCTTGGACTGTTGGCAGGTAACCAATGTCTTTTGCGTTAATGAGCATGGCTGATTTAACCATCTGTGGTGTCCAGGTAGGATGTGCCTGCAGCAATAATGCTGCAACACCAGAAACATGTGGGGTAGCCATTGAAGTTCCTGAGATTGCAATATGGTTTGGAACATCTTGATAACACCTGCTACTATTAAATGCTGAGCCCCATTGTGCTGCACATATCAATACTCCTGGTGCAGTAATCTCTGGCTTTACTAGTGATTCATCGTTCCATAACACTGGTCCACGAGAACTAAAATAGGCCATCTCATCTAGCCTAGTTGACGCTCCCACTGTGATTGCTTTTCTTGCCGTTCCAGGAGAGCCAATTGTTTGCTCATACGGTCCATCGTTGCCTGCTGCAATAACTGCAACAACTCCTGCATAGACAGCATTATCTATTGCCGAAGACATGGCATCATCTGGGTTTCCTGGCCCTCCAAGGCTCATGCTGATTATGTCTAAATGATCTGTGAAGTTATTATCGCTATTTGGATCTGTTGCACGTTCAATTCCTGCAATTATCGCACTAGCATACCCAGAACCAAATTCATCTAAAACCTTATATGCATAAATATTAGCATCTGGAGCAACGCCTTTGAATAATCCATTGCCTGCTGCTGTAGATGCAACATGAGTGCCATGACCCTGATCATCCATTGGATCATTGTCATCATTTACAAAATCATACCCTCCTTCAACCTTGCATCCTGAGCCAAAACAACCGCCGAGATCCGTGTGATTATAATCTACTCCTGTGTCTATTACACCTATCTTAATTCCTGAACCAGTATAGCCAATTGACCATAAGTCGGGAGCTCCTATAAATGGAACTGTTGTGTTGAGCAATGCTTTTACTTTTTTATTTGCATGTATTTTTTTAATGCCGCTAATCTTACTTAATTCTGTTATAGATGCTTTGTCTACAACTAATCCATTGAAAGATTTTTCAAATTCATCTAGAATTATAGCATTTGGTAGCTTGTCTCTTATTCTTGATTTAGCCTTAGAATGCTGGTCAATAACATCTGCTATATGCTTGTCTCTTTTAGCTTTAAATTCAGATACTGATTTTTTTAGCTTGTAATTATTATAGGCTAGTTTTATATCTATAATTATATTCAAGATAAAGTTTCTTTTATCCTTTATTTCTTCCAGGCTTTCTGCATTACCAGAATATTTGTTAATCTCATCTTTCAGGCTCTTTTCATATTCTATTAAGGGCTGAGATTCAAGCTCCAATATATATCCTTTAGAATCTTGCTCTATCTCGATTCTTGGAGAACTTTCTTCATTAAGATTCGTGATGATTAATTTAGAATTTCCATTTGGTACTATTGCCAGTTCATTATTTGAGCCTGTTTTAGCTAATATCCTAACATCTTTTTCAGACACTAAACCAGATAGATCTATGTTCTTAGATCTTATGATTGATGGAGTTTTTCCATCTGAGACTAGATGAGTGATATAGAAATATTTAGAAACTTTTTTTGATGGGAAAGTTTTAGCTGGCTGCTGGGATTGAATTACCTTAAACTCGTAGATAATGTAATTATTAATAGAATAATCATAAACATATATCTTATAATCTCCTGGCTGTATTGTTGATGGCAAGCTGTAGGATATTGTTTTATCTTCATAGCATACAGCATCGCAATCTAAGATTATACTGTCAATTATTTTGCCTTGTTTGTCTATTAAGTATATCTCCTTATATACTCCTGCAGTATCTGGCCGTATTTTTATTTCAACATTGCCAGATTGAATTACAACATCTTTGTCAAGAGAGATTTTTGCCACTGCAAATACCTGACTAGATGAGATAAAAACAGCTAATAGAACAACAAAGATAATACCTCTTTTAGACATATAAAATACAATCTTAATGGCTTTTATTAAGATTTCTATCTAAAATCGTATCTTAGCAATGCCCCAACTCCGCCGAGGTCACGAAGCTGCTGCCCTTCTCTAGTATCTATAGATACTATTTCCATCTGGCAACCTGATTTAGCTGCTAAGTCTTCAAGCTCATCCATCTTCTTCTCTTCTATAGATTCTGACACTAGCAAAAGCTCTACGGCATTTGCTTCTAATGCTTTTTTAACATCATCAAAACCATAGGTTACTTTAGAAGATTTGCCAAGAGCTTCCAAGAATCTTTCCATCAACTTTTTCTCTTTTGTTATAGCTTCTTTTTCAAGCAAATCTTTGCCTTTCTCAACAAGCTCATTTAATCCAGATTCATCTGTATAGGTTATGTCTTTTATGCCTATGACCTTTTTTTTCAAATCTGTTATCAGATAATCACCATCATGGAACTCATATTTTGTTGGGCCTGGGCCGCCTATAATTATCCCTTTAAGCTCTTTTAATTGCAGGAATTCTTTCTTTGCTGCCTCTGCTATACGTTTGTAGAACTCCTTTGCCATGCCTTCCCTTATTCTGGCGAAACGTGCTGCACTTTGACCGCCAGTTTTATACTTTCCCGGAACTCCTGATGTTAATGTAGCTACAGGAGAGATATATGTGCCTTTCAATAATCCAAGGTTTGCTTCTCGCCTATCCATTACGATCAGGCCATAGACTTCTTTATGCTCTACCATAGATTCCAAAGGCTCAAGAATAAAGCGTTGGTCACATCTGTACATCCTAGTCAATAATGGCTCAGGCGGCTCAACCCAGAACACCTGGATATCTATCTTGCCTTCTTGATCTGAAATATTACCTGAGAATATGGCAAGACCATTTTCTGGAGTTTTCTTGTATAATCTTAAATGACGAACAGCTTTTTCCAGGCTGTCAATGACGTTTTTCCTGGTCCTGGCATCCTTGATGTTTGTGGCTGTACCTTGTTCTTGCTGCAGGTGCTGGATAATCTTGTTAAGATCATAGCCTGCAGGAACATAAACAGTTACTAATTCAGTATGCCTGCCTCGAAACTGCCTTAGCTGTCTGATTAGCTTGTGAAGCTGGTGTTTTTGCTTAATATCTATGGCCATAGAAATATGCTGCTAACAAGAGTTTTTAATTGTTTTGGGATTATTTAACATAATCTCCAGACGATTAACTCTTGGTCCTATCGGATTATAATCGATGTAATATCTATTTATATGCGGAAATATCATCAAATTTTCATCTCTGCCATGTAATAATATGGGAATGACTAAATCATTAAATTCACTTATGGTAAAATCGCCTAGCTCTCTTTCTCTAACAAGATACTGTAATGCTTCCCCTGTCATGCGATAAGATATGCCGAGCGCTTCTGACTTTCCAGCATATACAAATATACCTTTTCGCTTTTGACTATCAATTGATTTTAACATTTTAGAAAGCTATATTGAAGCTGCCATCCTTGATATCTTTAGCGCCTGTTGCCGCCCTTATGTCTTCTAATGCATCTTTGTATTTCTTGACATCTATAGTTAGCACTATTGGCTCTTTCATTGACTTCTTGTTCATTGTTTTGTATTGCCTTACCTTCGCTATCATGTCTACAATCCTGTCCCCATGCTCTTCTATCTGTTTATCGATTAAAGCCTTGTTAACTGCTGGCCATGGCGAGATATGTATGCTTTTAAAGCTTTCTCTCTCTGCAAAAAATGACTGATATATCTCCTCTGTTATATGGGGTGTTATAGGGGAGAATAGCTTTAGCATTGTAAGAAGTGTGTTGTATAATGCATATTGTGCCGATTTCTTAGCTTGCTGCCCCCTTATCTGTGGATTGTACAACCTATCTTTAACAATCTCTAGATAATTACTTGTAAGATCATTCCAGAAGAACTGTTCAACAATCTTTTTTGCTTCTCCAACCTTGTACTCATCTAGTTTTTGTGTAGCCTCTTTTATTACCTTGTTTAATTTAGATAATAGCCATGCATCCATAATCTCTAATTTAGGCTTCTTATCGTCTAATTGCTCTAAATGAGATAATACCAGCCTAGATGCGTTCCATAGCTTAATTATAAACCTATTTCCTGTAATAAGGTCTTTCTCTTGATATGGAACATCTTCTCCAAAAGTAGCTGTTCCTACCCAGTATCTAACTACGTCTACATTATATTTGTCAAGCAGTTCGTGAATCCAGATAGCATTTCCTTTTGATTTATGCATACCTCTTCCATTTGGATCTAAGACAAATGTTCCAATTACTATATCTTTCCATGGAATAGACTTGAAATGCAGATATGATTTAAGGATTGTATAGAATGCCCATGTCCTGATAATGTCATGAGATTGCGGCCTTAATGACATTGGAAATAGTGAATTGTACTGGGAAGGATTCTCAAGCCAGCGCAATGCTATCTGTGGAGTTAAACTAGAGGTCATCCAGGTGTCGAATACATCTTCATCTGGGGAAAAAGTGTCTGAGCCACAGTTATTGCATTTTATTTTCGGATAAGTTGCTGTTGGATCTACTGGCAACTCTTTTTTATCTGGAAGAATAACAGCATTGCATTTGTCACAGTACCATACAGGTATGGGAACTCCGTAAAATCTTTGCCTTGAAATGCACCAGTCCCATGCCAGGTTCTTTGTCCAATCTTCATATCTTATCCTGTAAAAATCAGGGTACCAGTTTATTTTCTTGCCTTGCTGGATTAGTTGTTTCTTGAAGTCTAACGTCTTTATGAACCATTGCTTTGTGACTATATACTCTATAGGGGTAGAGCAACGCCAGCATGATCCTATTGTCTGTTTTAACTGTTCTCTTTTAACTATCCTGCGATGATCTTCTAAATCTAATAGAATCTTGCTTCTTGCTTCGCTAAGCATTAAGCCTGTGTATTTGCCGGCATTCTGTAACTTTCCTTCTTTAGTTAAAATTGCCTTCAATGGCAGCTTGTGTTTTCTCCACCATTCTATATCAGTAGTATCTCCAAAAGTGCATACCATAACTAAACCTGTTCCGAAATCTTTGTCTACTTTATCGTCTGTTAAGATAGGTACATTTTCGTCTATTAATGGAACTATTGCTCTCTTGTTCTTCAATCCAGCATATCTCTTGTCCTTAGGATTATAAAAAATTGCTACGCATGCTGGAATAAATTCTGGGCGAGTTGTCGCTATTGTAATCTTATCGCCTGTTTCTGTATCAAAATTAATGTAGTTTAGTGTAGTGGTTCTTTCCAGGTCTTCTACTTCTGCCTGAGCTAAAGCTGTCTGGTGATTAGTGCACCATAATGTTGGCTCCTCTGCCCTGTAGCAAAACTTTTTCTCGTAAAGATCTAGAAAAGACATCTGGGCTACTTTTTGCGCTTCAGGGTCTATTGTTGTGTATAATAGGCTCCAATCATATGAATGGCCTAGCCTGCGAAAAACCCTATCTGCGTATTCTTTCTCTACCTTAGCTGACTCTTTTGCGCATAGTTTCCTGAATTCTTCCCTTGTTGTTGAGGATTTTGAGATATTGTATGTTTCTTCCACGTATTTCTCTGTTGGCAATCCATTATTGTCGAAGCATGGGGCGAAATATACGTTAAAACCCTGCATTCTTTTGTATCTGGCTATGATTTCAAATTGTGTGTAATGCAGAGCATGACCTATATGCAGATGTCCGGCTGATGCATAGGGAGGAGGAACGTCTATAGAATAAACCGGCTTTTTGCTTTTCGGATCGAATCTGTAAATGTTATTTTCCTGCCAGTACTTCTGCCATTTCTGCTCTGCCTCTTGAGCATTATACTCTTTTGGTAATTCCATAGGATAAATTGTTTAAACTAGATTTTTAAAGGTTTTGGCTAGATAATCTTATTCTTAACTAGATAATCTCTTACAATTTCATACATAATCTTGTGCCCTTCAGAATTCTGATGGATTCCATCTACCATTAATTTTTTATAATCAATTTTTTCATAATATTTCCAGAGATCAATATAATTGACTTTTTCTTTCTTACATTGAGATTCAGCCATATCATTAAATTGCTTGATAAGACTGCTTTTATACGAACAGCCAGGAAGCCAGGGGATTGGATCAACTTTAGTTTCATCTACTGGTGCATCACCAACAAATACTATCTTTTTTGAGTATTTTTTAGCGATAGTAAATAATTTTTTTAGATTGTTCTTAAATTTGTCAGGATTAATCATAGTTGTTTTACTCTTATCAATAAAGATAGAATCATTACTGCCTGTCGAAATTATAATTATTA
>CAZSRE010000011.1:0-7685 GCA_964609195.1 Candidatus Woesearchaeota archaeon
TGCTGATATTCGGATGGATTTTTGTTAGAAAAGTATTTCCAGATTTACTTAAATAAGCAAATCCATCACTTTGCAACAATCCCTTTAAGAAGCTAACTTGCTGCTCTTTTTTTAAATTGAATATTGCATTTGGAACAGGGAACACGTGGAAAGATGGAGGTGCTAAGGTAATTCATGTTGGCAAGAATACTAGCAGTAAAGTTATAGCTAAGAGCATTAGTATGAATGGAGGCGTAAGTGTATATCGCGGATTAGTAAGAATAAATAAAGGTGCTAAGTATGCTAAGAGCCATGTCCAATGCGATGCTTTAATCTTAGATGAGAAATCTAGGAGCGATACTTATCCACATAATGAGATCTATGAGGAGACAGCTACATTATCTCATGAGGCAAGCGTTGGAAAGATAAGTGATGATCAGGTATTTTATCTTATGAGCCGAGGATTAAGTGAGGCAGAAGCAAGAAGCATGATTGTACTCGGATTCCTTGATGATGTGCTAAGAGAGATACCTATGGAATTCTCTGTAGAGATGAATAGGTTAGTACATATGGAAATGAGTAAATTAGGGGCTATAGGATAACAATCAGTAATGGGGGAGTTATGACATCTGAAAATATTTTCTTTTCTAAGGATAATCTAACCTTCGAGAAGAATAAAGAGCCAAAATGGATGAGAAAATTAAGATCAGAGAGCTTTAAATCTTTCCTGAAACTGCCTGTAAGAGAATATGCTGAGTCACCTACACAAACAGCTTATACTGAAATAGAACTTGACAAGATTCAAGAATTAAAAATTGCAAAGGCAGTGATAAATCTGGATAATCAAGATATTAAAGCAATAAACTTTGCTGACGCTGTAAAAGACAAAAAGCTGTTTAATAAGTATTTCATGAAGACAATAGACAGGAATACAAAGTTCAACAGCCTTCATGCATCTTATGTGAATAATGGGGTGTTTATCATTGTGCCGGACAACACTAAATTGTCTGAACCATTAAAATTAAATGTAGAGTGCAGGGAAGAAGGCCACTATTTTAACCATATAATCCTGGTTGTTGGTGAGAATTGCAGCTTAGAGTTTTATGAGAACTATAAATCCAATACAAAAGCTGAGCATTTGATCAGTGATTTCCTAGAGGTTTATGTGGGAAAGAACAGCAAGGTCAATGCTTACTCTATGCAGGATTATGGAAAGAATGTTAACCATTATTCTGTAAAGAAAGGAAAGATTGAGAGTAATGGGGAGATAAAATGGATAGTGGCTAACCTTGGCAGCAAGAAGGTAATGTCAAACGTTGATAATTTGCTTGTTGGAGAATTTGCAACTGCATATAATTACGGAGTATTTCTTGGTAAAAATCAGCACTTAGATATTACTACAAATGTTCAGCATTTATACAGAAACACAAAAGCAGATATATTTGTAAAGGGAGCAGTTTTTGATAAGGCAACTAGTGTTCACAGAGGAGAAATAACTGTAGAGGATGAATCAAGACAAGCAAATTCTAACCTTACAGGGCATACTCTAGTATTTGAAGGCGGGAAGGCAAATGCTATACCAAGTTTGCTGATAAAGACAAATGATGTTAAGGTGAAGCATGCTGCCTGGGTAAGTCAAGTAGATAATGAGCAGCTATTTTACATCATGACAAGAGGGTTGAGTAAGGATGAGGCTGTGAAAGAGATAATAATTGGGCATTATAACAGCATAATCGATAAGATAGAGAACAAGAATGTCAAAGAAGAAATAATGAATAAGATTATGGAGAGATTATTATGAATGTAATAAAAGATTTTCCTATACTGGAAAGAAAAGTAAATGGAAAAAAACTTGCTTATCTAGATAATAGTGCTACTTCGCAGAAACCAAAACAGGTTATTGATGCTATTACAAATTATTACAATAACTATAACTCAAACATCCATAGGGCTATACATACTCTGGGAACAGAGGCTACAGAAATGTATGAGGCTGCAAGAGAGAATTTTGCTAAATTCATTAATGCCAAGAGCAAGAGAGAGATAATATTTGTAAGGAACGCTACTGAAGCAGCTAACCTGGTAATGTATTCCTGGGGGAGAGCTAACTTGAAGAAAGATGATGAGATAGTTGCTAGTGTGATGGAGCATCATTCTAATATTGTGCCTTGGCAAAGCTTAAGGGAGAAAGGAGTGATTGTAAATTTTGTTGATATAGATGAGGATGGTAAGCTTAAAATGGATCAATTGAAGAAACTCGTCAATAAAAAAACTAGATTGGTTGCTATAACTCATGTTTCTAATGTTCTTGGAACTATAAATGATGTCGGGATGATTGCTAAGATAGCGCATGAAAACAATTCTTTGATTTTAGTAGATGCTGCTCAATCCGTGCCACATATGAAGGTTGATGTGCAGGATATAGGCTGTGATTTCATGATTGTTTCCGGACACAAGATGCTGGCTCCTACAGGTATAGGTGTATTGTATGTTAAAGAGAATATACTGAACGAAATGCAGCCATTCTTGATGGGTGGAGATATGATCAAGGAAGTAACTCTTGAAGGTGCTAGCTGGAATGATCTTCCTTGGAAATTTGAAGCTGGAACGCCTGATATAGCTGGAGCAATTGGATTGAATGCTGCAGTTAATTATCTTATGAATATAGGAATAGATAATGTTAGAGAGCATGAGGTTGAGATAACAGAATATGCATTAAAAAAACTCTCAGCTATCAAAGGAATAAAGATATATGGAAGCAAGAATGCAAAAGAAAGATCTGGAGTAATCAGCTTCAATATAGACAATGTGCATAGCCATGATGTTGCAAGCATTGTAGATCAACATGGGGTTGCTATAAGGTCTGGACATAACTGTGCCCAGCCTTTGATGAAAAGACTGGGAGTAAGCTCTGTTGCAAGAGCAAGTTTTTATGTATATAACACAAAAGAAGATGTAGATAGATTAATTGAAGCATTAAATGAAGTCAAGAAGGTGTTTAAGCAATGAATGATATGTATAGCCAGCAGATAATAGAGCATTATAACGAGCCCAGGAATTTTGGCAGGTTAAAAACTCATACTCACTTTGCTAGAGAGGTAAATACTTTATGCGGAGACGAGATTGAAATGTTCTTGAATCTTGAGAATAATATTGTTAAGGATATTGGATTTATAGGAAATGGGTGCGCGATAAGCCAGGCAAGCTGCAGTATGCTTACTGAGAACATAAAAGAAAAGAACTTAGATGAGATCAAGAAGCTAACTAAAGATGATATAGTAAAAATGCTTGGAATTGACATAAGCCCTGTGAGATTGAGATGCGCTTTAATATCTTTATCTGCAGTGTTTTCAGCAATTAATTAGAATAAAAGATAGACCAATCCTGAGAAGATAAGCATGCTGCCAAGATCTGCTATTGATGTAGTTATTGGAATAAGGAAATTGTCTGGATCTTTATTCTTCTTATAGACTCTAAATCCAGCTATTATAGAGATACTGATTATTAATGTGACAAGCAGTAATGTAGCTAATAATGATACTATAAGTACTTTTGATATCAGTTCTGTAGTTATTGTAAAACCTCTCCAGTATGCAATAAGATTAGAAAGCAGACCAATATAGATAGCTGAGATTAAAGATACTGCTAGCAGTGTCCACATTATAATTATTAAATCTCGCGATTTCCACCACCTGTCGTTTATCTTTCCTAGGAAAAGCAGAGTAGTAAACTTAGAAGACATGATCGTGCCGAAGCTTCCTATCATATTATTCAGCCCAGGAAGCAATATCAGCAATGGCAGAATAAGAAATAACTTTTTTTCTATTGCTTGTAGGCTTACCCCGCCTATAGAGCTAAGTATAGAAGCAAGTATCAAAATCTTTAAACTTTCCTTTATTATCTTAAACGTTAAGGTCATGTTATTATCAAAATAGCAACCAATATGGATAGTACACTGGTAATGTCTCCTATAGATGTGTTATACGGACCCATGATATCATCGGGATCATAGCCTTTTTTAAAGAGCCAAATTGTTGTGTTAGTTGTTAATGGCAGAATTATTATGTTTGATATTATTGCTGCCACAAATGACACATATATTATTCTTGGTTCGCTGATTTTAAAGAAAACAAGAATTGCCAGATATGCAACTATGCCAAGAATTACACTAACCAATACTACCAATATCCATGACGCAATTATATTTGCTCTTAGAAACTTGTTATTCCTAGATTTTGGACTTAACGTTCCCAGGTGCAGCGCCGAACTTAACCTGGCTGAAAGGCTGCCAGAAATGTTACCACGCATTTCCAGGAATCCGGGAATCAAAACCAACAAACCAGGAATCAAAAGCAATTTATTTGTAAAAAAAGCCAGCATGCTGCCAGCTAACAAACCGCCAGTTACAGAAACAAATTGGCTTGAGAGTATCTCTACGAAATCTTTATTCATCTTAGGAAAATAACTCTTTTAATAATGCTTCAGATCCTGCACGTCCCACAGCAACAATAAGATCATTTGGAAGTATTTTCACTTTTGTATCTATGTTGAATATCCAGTCATTTTTCCTTTTAATCGCTATTATTGTTGCTTTTGTCTTTGTCCTTATCTCTGAATCTGAAATCGTCTTATTGGCTATCTTGGATTTCCTGCTAATTGTTTCTACAATAATCCTCTTGTCAGATTCTTTTAGCACATCATGAATAATACTAGGTGTGCTGAAAGAATAGCTGAGCCTTGCTATCCTGACTGCTTGATAAGAGAGCTCTCTGATTGAATTAACTAAGTCTATTATAAACATCCTGTCTTCTTCTGACTCTTTAATCCTGAAAAGGAACTTTAAAGTATCTTTTTCCAATTCCTGCACTTTTCTGTATAGCCTTATTACCTCGCTAGAAATGTCTCTATCTTTGAGAAACACTGCTGAATAGGCTAAATCAGTTATTAGTTCTGAGATGTTTTTCATCTCTAGAAGGTTCTCTTTGATATTTTGCATTTTCCTCTTTTTATAACCTTTCTTGGAAAGAAAGCTTAGCCAAAGAAAAGGTTAAGTAAATGTAAAGAATGAACAGAAGTTTAAAAAGCTTTCTTTAAATCTTATAAAACAAGCCTTTCTTTGGCCATGCGAGATGCTATTATGTTTGTGGGAGTTTCTGTCTTTTCTGAAGTATAGAGTATCTTTGTAACCCTTGCAGGAATGTCTTCTGCCAGCTCATTCTCTAGCTGCTGCTTTGTTATTTTGCGCATCTTGGCAGTTACGTCTAGAAGGCCGCCTGCGTTGATAATAAAGTCTGGGGCGTAAATCATCTTAAGATAATAAAGAGAGTAGCCTACGATATCACTAATCAATTGGTTGTTTGCAGAGCCAGCAATTATCCTGCAGCTTCTTTCCTTTAGAAGCCTGACTGTATTCTCTGTTATCACATCGCCTACAGCACATGGAGAGAATATATCAAATTCCCCCCTTTCTAGTAAAACATCTGGGCTGATTATCAGAGCATTATCGTGATTTTCCTTGAACTTATCCAGTTTCTCAGATTCTTTGTCTGTTACTAACAATTGCCTAACATTTGGATATAGCATAGATGCTAAAGTCTTGCCTACATCACCTATTCCCTGCACTAATACTGATAAATCAGATAGGCTTCTGCTGCCATTAACAAAACCTACACAGGATTTTATTCCATTATAAATGCCAAGAGCTGTTGCATAAGATGGATCTCCATCTTCTGTCAATATCCCTTCTACTATGTAGTCACAATGTTTTTTCATAGTTGCAAGATCTTCTTTGTAAATGTTCATGTCTTTTCCAGTATAGACCTGACCATTAAAAGACTGGACAAATTCTGCCATTGATTCAAGCAGCTCAGGGGTTTTTTGCGTCTTAGGATCACCGTTAATAATACATTTACATCCGCCAGCATCTATACCTGCTGCAGCACATTTGTAGGTCATGCTTCTTGATAATCTTAGAGCATCTTCAAGCATACCTTCATCTGAGAAATATTGGCGCATTCTCATACCGCCAAATGCAGGGCCTAGCATTGTAGAATGAACAGCTATAATAGCGTCAAGTCCAGAATTCTTGTCTCTTGCTCTCTTAACAACTTCGTAGTCCTTAATATTTAGCGTCTCTATTTCCATTTCTACACCTTTGTTATCTATATTAGTTTATTAAGACTCATGTATGGAAATGTATATCATTTAAAGCTATTTTATTGCTATAACAATATCCAATATTTAAAAATAAAAAGGTTTATAAAACGTATTATTGAAGAAATTTACATGAAAGAGCTTGTGCAGAGATACAATAAGTACATCAAGCTCACAGAGAAGGCTCTAAAATTAGTTAAACTGAAAAAAGGTTTGAGCAAAGAGCAAATAGAAATAGCGAACGATATTCTAGACCTAGCCGGGATGTATTTCAATGACGCTAGATATTTCAATAGCAAGAGAGAAGTAATTAATGCTTTTGCAGCTGTCAATTACAGCCATGCTTTTCTTGATGCAGGAGTTAGAATGAAACTATTTGATGTTAAGGATAGTAAGTTATTTATGGTAGATTAGAAAGTGCCTACATGATCTAATAAATCCACGATTGGGGTTATTGCAATCCTAGTCCAACCTTCTACATTTTGTAATTTGAAAAAATGACTAGCTCTGCCCCTATCGTCATGATTATTAATCATATTTTCTAAACGCTTATAATTATAGAATTTACATTTTTCTATTTCTTGGTCTAATGGGCTTATTGTCCTTGCATCTGTCGGTAAGTAATATAGTAGGCCGAAATGAACCTTGCCTACATCATTGCTATCGTCATTTATGTAGCCAAGCAACTGCGGCTCTTCTGAGTAACCTAGAATTCTTACTTCTTCTTTTAATTCTCTGTCCCTGCTTGCCTTTATTGGATTGCTTTCATTATTCTCTTTTTTGTCAATATGGCCGCCTAGACCTATTGAGAACTTTCCCTGCAATCTTTTTTCCTTATAGTTTTTATCTTGCTTAGACCTTGTATAGGCAAAGATTTTCCTATCCTCTAGGTTTATTATTGCAGTATACGCTATTGGCTGCTTAAATTCAGAATTAATCTCAGCTTTTTCACGTTCCATATACTGACTGTTTGCAAGTATAATAGATTCAAAATCATATTTACCATGTGGAGAGAAACCCTGAAATGTAAAGTCTTTAAATAATATATCTCTACCAATAACCATTATTTCTCTGTTTGCCATTTTAGTAGTAGCTTACCCTTATGCTAATGCTGTCTATAGAAAAGCCCGGAGCGCCTGGCCCGCCATCATCTTTCATTATGCATCCTAGGTCTAGGTTATTGATCTCTTCTGAAGTGTCTACTCCGGATGAGTATAAGTCACATGTATAATAGCCTCCAGCTGCAACTACTTGGGAACATGGCCAATTCCAACTAGAGCCTGCATTTCTGGCAAAGAATAGCTGGCCACCACCTGAATTAGCAAAGTCCACCTCGCATGTTGCGCTAACACTAGTTATAGTTGCTCCCAATGGTACAGATGAATACCAGGAACTAACATTGATATATTCTCCATCATTTGTCAGCCAGCGAGCATCATTGTTACTCCAGTCAACTGTACCGTCTGTTGCACCATCATCTGGGTAGATTTGATCATAGCCATAGCTGTCAAACGCTGTTGCCGGAGTCAAATAGATTGTTGTTAGGTTTGGAA
>CAZSRE010000011.1:7695-18201 GCA_964609195.1 Candidatus Woesearchaeota archaeon
TGGTGGATGATGTTGTGGATGTAGATGTCGAACTGGTGCTTGTAGATGTTGATGTGCTCAATGTACTAGTTGTGCTTGATGAAGTTGATGTACTGGTTGATGTAGTTGTTTCTGTTTGATTAGTCAATATTGTTGTGGTTGTTGATGGCTGGATAGTTGTTGTACTTGGCTCTATTGAAGTAGTTGAGGTAGTAGAACTAGTAGATGAGGTTGATGTAGTAGAACTGGTGGTAGATGTTGAGGTAGTTGTTGGTGGAGCAAATGTAGTATACTTGCCGCGAACTGTATTATCTTGTTCATTTGCCTGACCAGCATAGAATACAAATGCCAGCTGTTTTCCTGAACCAGATGATATGCTTGCAAAATCAGCTATCCAGGATACTTTAGAGTCAAACAGAGAGAACTGTATGCTTTTGACTTGCTGCCATGACCATGTGCTTCCATCTCCAGCATACCTGTAAAGAATATTATTCTCCATGAGGTAATCTGCGCCGATTGCACTTGATTTATAACCTGTTTTTTCTAGAAAATCAGTGTCTAACAATACACCATAATATGCTCTAGTGCTATACAAACCACGCAAGCTTTCTGTAAGAGATATGCTTTGCGAGTCGCTTGATAATGACAGATTAATTATGTCTATCTGAGATCTTCTTACATCACCTGAAGGATCAGAATAGCCATCTGGCAATGTTCTTTGCTGCCTAGAATATGTGTGGAAGTAGATGTTGTCCAGGTTTATAGTAGAAACATACGGAATAAATCCATAATCCAATGCCCTGTTGATATCATAATTTATCAAAACTTGGTCTGTAGGATTTGCATAGTCTAATGCAAATACTTTTATTGGATAGCTTTGCTGTATCTCTCTTAAGACTAATCCCCAAGAAGATGTCCAGTCCAAATCCTGACCAGTCCATGCTTCGTATCTATTATCTCTTACTAACCTAGAAGAGAAGCTTTCAAACATGATGCCATTAATATATGGAGCTATCTCCCATGCAATTGAGAAGCCACGATTAGCCACAAGATATGATGCAGGATATCTGTTTCTTAGCTGCTGTATTAAGGATATCATCCCAGGTGTTGTTGAAGGATATAAGTCGATTGTGTCTATTGTATCTAAGAACAAACCTGAGCAGCCTTTTTGCTCTAAAATAACAGGAGTTACCTGATTCAGTATCCTATCCTGCCATGCAAGATTGCCTGCATTTACATAGTATGAGTCCCAATAAGGATTCTGATCTGGCTTATCATCGCCATTAGAATCAAGATAATATGAGGCATAGCCACCAGGACCAAGGCCATCTCCAACATTCAGGCTGTCATCTTCTCCAATACTAACGTAACAAACAGGCATGGTGCCAGATGACTTTATGCCTTCTATAGCAGAAGAATCATAATTGGATGATTCAATGAATGCTAGCTTAAACTTTTTAATGTCACTAATCTTATCAGATCCATAGTATGTAACATAATTATCTAGAGATAATACTTCGGAATCAGCAGTTACCTCTCCTCCAATCATGGGTTTTGCAGAGCTAGAATAGATTATTACAAATAAGGCAAATATTATCAGGCTCTTTTTCATCTGGTTTATTTTTCCATAATTAATATATAAGCATTCTTATGGTTGAATATATATTAAGCTATTTAACAATTTATTTAAAGCGTGAAATAATCTTGCAGAGCATGGCTAAAGAGAGTAAGAAAAAATCAATAAAGTGCTGCAGCAGGTCACTTGAGTTTATTCTTCAAGAAGGGCAGTCCTGGCAAGTGTATATTCCGGAGACAGCTACTTGTTCTACATGCAATACATATTACGAAAAGAAGAAAGGAAAGGATTTTGCGTATAAAAAGTTAGAAAAAGGTGGGTATGTTTGTACTCTTGATGGAAAAGTGATAAATGCAGAGACTGTTGCTCATCCAATCTGGGATGGCCCATTTCCTATGAGCGGGTCTGGAAGATGTCAGTATGAATCTGTTCCTTATTGCCTTAGACATGAAGAAAAACCAAATTATAATGGCGAGCCAATAAAAATAAAATTTGAAGATAGCGAGCTATATAAGAAAATAGCTGAAAGATTATAGTAAATTATATTAATCAATAGAAAGCTATTATATGCATGCTTGTTATTTCTCTTGGCGGAAGCGTTATAGTTCCAGATAAGGTTGATTATAGATTCTTGAGGAAATTTAGGAGCATAATTAAAAGATATTCTAGAAGAGAGAAAGTTGTTATAGTTACAGGAGGGGGAGGGACCTTTAGAAAATACTTGAAATCATTGGAGAAGGTAAAACTAGACGAGCTGACTATTGGATTAGTAGGCATAGCTACTACTAAGCTAAATGCTAGGGTTGTTGCTGGATTCTTTAATAAAAAAGGGAATATTCCTAATTCAATAAGTGAAGTTAGAAAAGCGTTAAAGAAAACTAATATTGTTATTTGTGGAGCTCTTGGATTTAAGACAGGCACGACAACAGATGGGAATGCAGCTGAGATTGCCAGGTATTTTAAAGCTAGAACGATATTGAATATTACAAACGTCAATGGCTTGTATGATAGCGATCCTAGGAAACACAAATCTGCAAGACTAATCCCAAGAATAGGATTCAATGATTTCTACATGATAGCTAAAAAGATTAAATACAGGGCTGGACAGCATTTTGTACTAGACCAGAAAGCAGCCGGAATAATAAAAAGATACAAAATAAGAACTGCAATAATAAACGGGCATAACCTAAACAATTTAGAAAATTTTCTCAGTAATAAAAAATTCTCTGGAACAATAATAGGATGACAGCTTCCTTAAGAAGAAACCTTGGAAAGAAGAAAAAAGAGGTTATAATCCTGACAGGAACCCCTGGCTCAGGCAAGACTGTTGTAGCTAAAAAGTTAGCAGATAAATTAAAAGCAAAATATATAGATGTTAACAAACTGATAAGAAAACATAAATTAAGCATAGGATATGACAGGAAAAGAAGAAGTAAGATTATAGACATTGATAAGCTTACAAATGTGTTAGAGAATATTATAAAAAAGGCTAAGAGAGATTTAGTAATTGACAGCCATCTAAGCCATTACCTTGACAGCAAGCTTGTTCATCTATGCATTGTAACCAAGTGCGATCTAAAGACGCTTAGAAAAAGGCTTGAGAAAAGAGGCTATCACAAAAGTAAGATAAGAGAGAACCTAGATGTTGAGATATTTGATGTTTGCCTGATGGAAGCCATGGCCCTTGGACATAAGGTAAAGATAATTGACACCACAAAAGGTTTAAAAAGTTCTTTTATATTTAATTAATATGATTGATATTGTTGATTTTGACGGAGAGATGTTTTCTCTTGGATTTACTAAAATTTATCATAAGAGAGATTTCAATATAGCATTTGCTGCAGATAATGTCAGGAGATTAGCAGAGGACAGGAATATTGATATCTTATTTAATGTAGAGAGCATTAATAAGGGCAGGAATTTAGTGACTAGGAATTCTGGATTGAATGATGTTATATGCAAGTTAGCAAATAAGAATAATGTTGCAATAGGGTTTAGCATTTCCAACTTATTAAATAACAAAGATAGAACAAATATAATTGCAAATATATCACAGAACATAAGATTATGCAGAAAATACAAGGTAAGGATGGTTATTGCAAGCATGGCAAAGAACAAATATGAGATGAGGCATGCTAGAGACATGATGAACCTTGGCATGGTGCTTGGGATGACTGACAATGAAGCTAAAGAGGCATTAAATTTCAAGAAAAAAGAGATTATGCCTAGGTTTGTTTAAACCTTTTTGAGAAAAAGCTTTACCAAAAAATGGGAAAAGTTTAACCAAAATATATGAAAAAAGCTGGGAAAAAAGAGAACAAGAAAGAGCACCTAGTTGAATATGGGGTTATATTCGCTTTAGTTGTTGCAGTATATCTTGTATTCAGGTTAACTGCAGGAAACTACATAGCAGGTTATGTAACTGCCGACCTTGAGAATTTTACAATATCTGCAGAAGTTCCTGTTGACCAAGAAGTAGATGAAAAGATAAATTCTATTGGAGAAGCAGATGTAATATTAGAGTTTTATGATAAGCCAGGCAACAAAGATATGATAGAGTCTATAGCAAGACAAGGATTTAAAGAAAAAAACAGATTCAAGTATTATAACGGGGTATCTGGCAAGATAGATAAAGAAGGATTGGATAACCTGAGGAAGAATCCAAAAATAAAGAAAATATCTCTTGATAGAGAGCTGAAGATAGACCTGCAAGATTCTGTTCCCCTGATAAATGCCGGCAATGCCTGGAAAATTGATTTTAACAGCGTCAATATAACTGGCAAGGGAAGCGTATGCGTTGTTGATACGGGCATAGCTTATAGTCATCCAGACCTAGCAAAGAATTATCTTACAGGATATGATTATGTAAACTTAGATAATGATCCCTTGGATGACAATGGTCATGGAACTCATGTTGCTGGGATAGTAGCAGCTAATGGAAGCCTGAAAGGAGTAGCGCCATCTGCAAAGATTATTGCTGTAAAGGTCTGCAATTCAGGAGGCAGCTGTACTGTCTCTGATGTAACTGCTGCTATTGAATGGTGTGCAAGTAACAAGACAAAATATGATATAAAGGTAATAACTATGAGCCTCGGAGGTGGGATATATTCTAGCAACTGCGATTCCAGCTATCCAACAATAACTGCTGCCGCAAATGCGGCAGCTGCAAGCAATATTGCTGTTTTCGCAGCTAGCGGCAATTCAGGGAGCTCTACAGGAATATCGGCCCCAGCATGCATATCCAGCATAATTGCTGTTGGAGGGAGTGATAAATACGATAATATGTACATTAGCGGAAACAGGAACAGCCTGATTGGAGTCATTGCTCCAGGAGTAAGCATAAAGTCAACGTATCTTGGAGGAGGAACAGCTATCTTGACAGGAACAAGCATGTCCACACCACATGCTGCTGCTGTTGCAAACTTGTTGCAGGAATATTCTGAGTTAAATGGCAAGACATTATCTCCTGGCGAGATAAAAAGCATAATGAAGAATAACGGAAAACAGATAGATGACGCTGCTTCTGGGCTAAATTACGCAAGGATAGATGTGTACAAGGCATTATTATCCTTAGATGCAAGCAAACCAAGCATATCAGCTGTTAATATCACAGACGTTAATGAAATGTGGATTCTTGTAAACGCAACGAGCAATGAAAAGCTGAACAATGCTGTGCTGCAATGGAACAATATTAATTCAAGCATGAATGGAGAGCATAAAGTGTGGTGGAAGAATGTGAGTGATGTTAACAGCCAGAATAATTATAATGTATTTGGATATGATAACGCTGGCAATTTAGGCAGCAGCGGCCTAATAACACTGAACTTTGGCAATAATACAAATAACTCTACATCAACAACTAGCAGTACATCAACAACAACGTCAAGCACTTCGACTATTATAGCTGTAAATACTACAACATCTACGAGTATAGAAGTTACGACCACCGTATCATCGGGAGGAGGCTCTTCTGGTGGTGGGGGAAGCTCTGGAGGAGGTGCAGCTGCAAGCGTTGCTACAACAGTGCCAATATTTGAGATAAGCCAGACAGTCGAGAGCAGCATAGCTAGCAGTGTAGTAACTACAAGCATACAACCTGTAACAACTGTTAGTCCACCAACCGGATTAACAGGATTAGGTGGTAATGTTGTAAGGTTAGTTGGGACCAGGAGAACAATAACAAGCGTGATAACTATCTTTTCATTGTCATTAATAGGTTATTTAGTCTATAGAAGATATTTCAAAAGAAAACAGCAAATTGCCTAACCTATTGTGGGGCTTATATAGACTTCAAGAATTGCGGATAGGTAAAGAATTACTAATGATAATAAGAACAACGAGAATGTGTCTAGCAATATTTTTCTGAAGTTCTTGTCTACCAGGTCGTGCTTTATTATTGCTATAGACAGAATGCCTCCTGCTAGAGAGGCTACAAAATAGGAAACAACTTCTGGAATCCCATGAATTGCATATTTCAACAATCCAATTGAGAATGTCTGCATGTAATTTGAAATGCTTGCGAAACCAAATTTACTGGCATATACTCCAAGATTATTCCTTATAAAGACGCCAATAGCAGTTCCTATCACAGATGCATTCCATGTAAGTATGAAGATGGCGCCGGCACCAAAAAAGAAAGAGAACAATACGGAAAATAGAACTACTCCCATGTTGGAGTAAAATATGCTGTTAATCTCACCATAATCTAAAAAGAATTTGCCTGTAATTGGTGAGTTTATTGACTTTATTGTTTCTATTTGCAGGCTGAATAATTCCTGGCTTGACTCATAAGGAAGCAGAGTGAACCATAAGGCAAAAGACACCAGAAAGCCAAGGAACAAGAATGAAAAAAATGATACAGCTTTGGAATGTTCCTTGAGAATAGTTGATTCTTTTGTCATATCCTTGTCTTTCTGTTCTTCTAGGCGTATAACATTATACATCAATATCATAGATGCAAGTACAACTATAGTAATCATGATAAGGCTGCCCTGGCCATTGAATATCCATAATGTAAGCAATATTGCAATAGAAGGATATAATAACCCTATGAGGAAGCTGTCTAATGGGTTTCTCTCTGCTTTAAGAGGATCTAGTAACGCTTCAAAGACCATGCAGATGAAGATTGCATTTTGTTTATATATTTTGTCTTTAGAAAAGCATATTTTCAAAAGAGGTTATTTCAATCAAATAAATGTACCGAAAGGTATTTATACTAAAATCGCATATAAGAAGCAAAATGGGGGGACCAAACATAGCATATTTCTTTCAGCTTTTAGTTAATTGCGACTGTGTTGTCTCCAATATGCCAAGATCGGAGGGAAAAAATGAAAAAGCTATTAGCCAAATGGGAAGACGATGAAGAACAGGATGAAGAAGAAGACGAAGACTGGTAGTTCATAATTCTTTATTATTTTTATTTTTTCTTTTAAAAACGACATAGAAAGCTTTATAAATGAATTTTTCTTAAAAACAATGTCGTGAGAATGGAGAAAATACAATATGGAACTATTTTCTCGTAAAATTTAAAACAAGCTTTTAAGAAAAGTTTGAGCAAAAGAGCTTTTTTTAAAAAAAGCTCGCAAAAAGAACAAAAACACAAATAAAATGAAAGAAAAAGCAATAATTCCAAGCTTGCGTGAGAAAAGAAGATACTTAGTGTATAGGATATTAAGCGAAGAAAAATTGAGCAACAATAATGTGAAGAGGGCAA
Source organism: Candidatus Woesearchaeota archaeon (assembly GCA_964609195.1). Classification (GTDB taxonomy): domain Archaea; phylum Nanobdellota; class Nanobdellia; order SCGC-AAA011-G17; genus CAZSRE01. The sequence continues at coordinate 14,964 of CAZSRE010000011.1, forward strand.
TTGAATATGCATGCAGTTCTTTTATGGGAGAACTTGATTATTCTAAGGCTGGAATTATGATAATCGGCAATACAGATACAGGTGTTGTGAGGGTGAACAATAAGTATTTAAATAAGGTCAGGGCTGGTATGATGTTGATAGACAGTATAGATAATCACAAGGTAATAATAGAGACTGTAGGAGTCTCCGGAATATTAAAAAAGGCAAGGAGTATGATTACGGGATAAAATGGAGGGAAGTAATATGCAACAGTCTGTTCAGCATCAAATGATGGGGTATGATAGAGCTAGTATTGTCTTTAGTCCAGATGGAAGATTACTGCAGGTAGAGTATGCAAAGAAAGCAGTGGAACAGGGAACAACTGCTATAGGGATGACTTGCAAGGATGGAGCTGTTCTTATAGCTGATAAGAGGATCGTTGATAAGTTCATTGTGCCTAGCTCTGTAGAGAAAGTATTCCAGGTAGATGACCATATAGCTGTAACAGCAACAGGCTACCTAATGGATGGAAGAGTGCTGGCAGAAAAAGCACAGATTATAGCGCAGCAGCATAAAGTTACTTATGATACAAACATAGACACATTAAGCCTGGTAAAAGAGATATCAAACATGAAACAGGCATTTACTCAATATGGTGGGGCAAGACCTTTCGGAGTCAGCTTGCTGTTTATTGGAGTAGATGATGATGGGCCTAGGCTGTTTGGGACTGAGCCAACAGGAATATACTTTGAGTATGTTGCTACGGCTGTAGGTGAAGGAGAATCTGAAGCTGAGGAAATGCTGAAGAAAGAGTACAAAGAAGGCATGGGCATGGATGACTCTATAAAACTGGGAATAAAGATACTCAAGAAGGTGCTTGGAAGAGACTTTGATGTTGAAAGAGTAGAGGTAGCTTTTGTAAGGAAGGAAGACAGGCAATATGGAAAACTAAAGAAGGAAGACATTGAAAACGTTGTTAACAAGCTAAAGTAAAATGGTAGATGTAGATAAGGCTGTAATTGCCAGACTTAAGATTGGTGGAGAGAATTTCGAGATTCTTGTAGATTGCGAGAAAGCAATGGAGTTTAAACAGGGCAAGAATATTGGCCTTGACAAGATACTTGCAAGTGGCACTAATATCTTTAGTGATGTTAAAAAAGGTGAACATGCCCCTGAAAGCACCATGAACAGATTATTTGGCACTAATGACAAGATGCAGATTGCTGCTGACATAATCAAGAAGGGAGAAGTGCAGCTAACTGTCCAGTATAGGAATAAATTAAGAGAAGAGAAAAGAAAAAACATAATTGATATAATACATAGAAACGCTATTGATCCAAGAACTGGATTGCCTCATCCTGCCGCTAGAATAGAGAGGGCTATGGAAGAGGCTAAGATCAGGATAGATGAGATAAAGAATGCGGAGGAACAAGTACAGAGCGTTGTCAAAGACCTGAGGGAGATATTGCCCTTGAAGTTTGAGACAAGGCAGATAGCTGTAAAGATTCCTGCACAATACTCTGGTAATTGTTTTAGAATATTAAAGAGTTATGGAAAATTATTAAAAGATGAGTGGCAGAATGATGGGAGTTTGGTTGCTATTGTCGAGCTTCCTGCTGGTTTGCAGGAGGAATTCTTTGAGAAGCTTAATGGCTTGACTCACGGGGATGTAGAGACTAAACTAATAGCGACAAGTTGATATGATGAAGGAGATAAAATGGGAGAACTAAAAGTTAAAGAAAGGGAAATTGTTGTTCCTGGGCAAGAATTGGCCAAGGGAATGGACTTTTTGCCAGCTGGAGCAGCATTCAGAGAGCATGAAAGTATTATAGCAAGCCAGGTAGGATTAGTCAGCATTAATGGGAATGTTTTAAAACTGATTCCATTGTCTGGAAAATACTTTCCTAGGGTTGGAGATATAGTTATTGGAAAAGTAATGGATATGAGTTTCAACAACTGGTTTGTTGACATAGGATATGCTTACGAAGCTGCATTGTCTTTAAGAGATGTGCCAGAGTATGTAGAGAGGAGCAGCGATTTATCCAGGTATTATAACTTTGATGATATGATAATTGCTAAAGTAACTAAGGTTACGAAGGCAATGAATATTGATTTGACTATGAAAGAACCGGGATTGAGCAAGCTAATTGGTGGAAGGTTTGTTTTCATAACACCAAACAAGGTGCCAAGAGTAATAGGAAAGTCTGGAAGCATGGTTGATATGATAAAAAATGCAACTGGTTGCAGGATAACTGTAGGACAGAATGGAAGAATATGGCTAAAAGGAACTGATCCGAGAGAAGAGAATCTTGCTGCAACGGCGATAATGAAGATAGAAAAGGAGAGTCATATTGATGGATTGACTGATAAGATAAGCAAGTTTTTACAGGAGAATAAGGTAAGATGACGATGAAATATGAGAAAAGAATAGATGGAAGAAAGTTTGATGAGATGAGAGAGATGAAGGCAAAAGTTGGAATAATCAAGAGAGCAGATGGAAGCGCTATGTTCCAGATGGGAGATACTATTGCTATTGCTGCTGTTTATGGTCCTAGAGAATTACATCCAAAGTTCTTACAAAATCCTAGAAAAGGGATATTGAGATGCAATTATGACTTGCTAACCTTTTCTGTTCCTGAAAGAAAAAGACCAGGACCAAACAGGAGAAGCACTGAGATAAGCTTGGTAACAAAGAATGCTTTACTACCATCGTTAAGCCTTGATGAGTTTCCTAATACTGTAACCGATGTTTTTATTGAGATTATTCAGGCTGATGCAGGAACAAGATGCGCTGGAATATGCGCTGCTTCGATGGCTCTGGCCGATGCGGGATTGCCAATGAAAGATTTAGTAGCTGCTGTCTCTGTCGGGAAGGTTGGAGATAAGATAGTTGTTGACTTGGATAAGGATGAGGAAGACTTTGAAGGAGGAACAACTGATATTCCTGTTGCTTTCATGCCAAGAACAGGAGAGTTGACATTATTACAATTAGATGGAGAAGTAAGCAAGGATGATCTGAAAGAAGCATTGTCGCTTGGGAAGAAGGCATGCAATGAAATTTACAAGATACAGCAAAAGGCGATAAAGGATGTTTATAAGGAGATTGGTAAAAATGAATGAAGATTATGTTGTTGAATTGATCAAGAAGGGAATAAGATTAGACAACAGGAAGATGGAAGAGTATAGAAAACCTATTGTTGTTGAACTTGGAATAAGCAAGAATGCTGACGGAAGTGCCAGAGCAAGAATAGGAGAGACT
>CAZSRE010000011.1:18211-20076 GCA_964609195.1 Candidatus Woesearchaeota archaeon
AAGCCATATCCTGATACACCTGATCAAGGCAGCATCATTGTTGGAGTAGAGTTACTGCCCTTAAGCAACCCTGATTTTGAATCTGGACCGCCTGATGAGTGGGCTATTGAATTAGCTAGAGTAATTGACAGAGGGATTAGAGAGAGCAAGGCAATTGACCTGAAGAAATTATGCATAAGAGAGGGAGAGCTTTGCTGGATTATATTCATAGATGCTTATACTATCAATGATGCTGGAAATCTTATAGATACAACTGCACTTGCAGCTGTTGCAGCTTTGAAACATACAAAAATGCCTAAATTGGAAAATGATAGGGTTGTTTACGGAGAGTATACAAAAGAAAAACTGCCATTACAAAAAACTCCAGTGACAATCACGATGACTAAGATTGGAAACAACATTGTTGTAGATCCTGGATTAGAAGAAGAAAAAGTGATGGATGCAAGATTAAGCGTGTCAATATACAATAATAAAATATATGCAATGCAAAAAGGAGGAGAAAAGGGATTGAAATTAGAAGAGGTAGATAAGATGATCAGCATTGCAATGAGCAAGGTAAAGGAGTTAGAGGAGAGCATAAAATGAAGTATACAAAATACGAAAAAGCCAGAGTTATTGGAGAAAGAGCATTACAAATAGCAATGGGAGCACCTTTGCTAATGAAGATGGGCAAGAATGAGCTTGAAAAGATAAATTACAGTCCAGTAGAGCTTGCCAAGACAGAATTCAATAAAGGAATATTGCCGATTACTATCAAAAGACCATTGCCAAGAAAGCTAGAGTAATAAGAACCTAGGTTCTTATCAACTCCTAAGGTTCCGATACCTCCTATATTTTTATCAACTTTCTTCTCTTATTTTTCCCTCAAGGCTTTTCCCAAAAGGTTTGTTGTGTTTATTTAGTGGTTATAAGTTCACCGAAAGGTTTATTAATATAGAGATTTTGACATATATAATCAGATTTATTTGTTAGAGAGATAAAAAATGGAGGTGGAGTAAGGTGGCGATAACCGGAGGAGCGATTTCTTCTATTGGTGAGGCTGGACAAGCTTTAATTAATCCTATAGTGAGCACATGGTGGGCCTTGGTAAGAGCATTGCCAGGAATAATCGTTGCTATAATACTATTAATTATTGGTTATGTAATATCCGTAGTTCTAGGACATGCTATAAGAATTGTCTTAGAGAAGCTAGGAGTAGATAAGCAATTACAAAAAGCTAAGCTGTCAAAAGCGATAGGAACTACTAATATCTCAACCATACTTGGAGAGATAACAAAGTGGGCTGTATTTGTCGTTTACTTCTTGCCAGAAATTGCTGGACAATTAAATCTTGGTGTATTAAGTGCATTGCTTGTAAGATTTGCAGTGTGGTTACCTAATGTTATAGCTTCAGTAGTTGTACTGCTTGTTGGTATAATGTTGGCGCACTTCGTGAAGATGAAAGTAGAAGAGCACTCCAAGATGAAGGGTAGCGTGTTAGTAGGAAGGCTTGTTAAGGGAGCAATCATCGTACTAAGTGCTATTGTATCATTGAGCCAGTTAGGGATAGAAGTTAGCTTGTTGTCAAACCTAGTACTTATCGTAATAGGTAGCTTGGCAGTAGGACTAGCACTAGCCTTAGGAATTGGTCTAGGACTTGGATTGAAGAAAGAAGGCGAGCAAATCATTAACGAGATTAAGAAGAGCATATAAACTTTTGACAAAAGTTTAATCAAAAGCTCAAAAAGCTCTTTTTTTATCTTTTTCTTTTATTTTAATCTTTTTAACAAAAAGCTTAACCAAAAACTAATTAAAAACTAATTAAAAACTAATAAATTAACCTTTTAAAACTATATAAAAAGATTTATAAACAGTTCGTTTAACAA
>CAZSRE010000012.1:0-6637 GCA_964609195.1 Candidatus Woesearchaeota archaeon
TGGCTGGAACTGCACTTCTATTTTAGGAGGACTAATAAGAAAAGCATTTACATTAGCAACTAATATAAGATAGATAAATAGATAAATAAAACTTTTTCTTACCATCTTGTTCACTATGATTCTTAGAATGTGGCTGAGTCAACACCGGTTACTGTGATTGTAGAACTTTTTGCTCCAAACGGTTCATCTATTGGAACGTGAAGATAAATGTCAAGCTCTGCCTCATCTCTGCTAGTTGCAAATTGAAGATCGTCAATTGCATTTGCAGGCAGTGCTGGAGAGATTGGCATGTTTGTCGGAGATGTCAAAGAGCCTAGAGCATCAAAACAAGCAGTTGGGCTGCAGGAATCTGCTGCTCCTCCTGTTTCTGTTAAGGTCAATGCTGCTGGATTAGGAACGCTGACTGAGAATCTATAGTCAGATGCTAGCCTATTTGTAGATGTCCAGATGTCATTTGCTGCTATTTGAACATCTGCAAGAACAGAGCCTTCATTTCTTATCAGCAATGGCAAAGGCACATTATCTGTTGTATCATCGGATGCATCTAATGTCAAGGTGCCAAAATTAACAGTATCATAAACTGCATCAACTTCTACACCTATGGCACTTGGAACATTTATATTTACAAATCCTTGTCCACCTGCTGCACCGGTAATCTGGGCTATGCTATTTGTGCTAAATAATGTAGCGAATACGCCAAATAACGCAACTATAAATACAGTTACAATAATCATATTTAGAGAAAGATTCTTAGCCATTTTTTCCTCCGACTATTACAGTTACGACACCTTGATCCTGACTTTCTTTAGGAGCAACTATGACAGTGACTACTCCCTGAGACTGCGATCCTTGTTTTGTCTCAGGCTTAAGAACAAAATTAGAAACTAATAAAGTTATTAATACAGATAAAACTAACACTATCACTAATATAATGACTAAAGTTCCTGGAGATGCTAACAGTTTATTTGCTACTTTTATCACCTTTTTACAGTTATTTACTCTTAGCCATATATAAATAATTTTCGGTATAAACTTTTAAGAAAAGCTTAATCAAAAAAATAAATTAAAATGTTGATGCATCTACTCCAGTTATTGTTAGAGTGGATGCTTTGCTTCCTGCAGGCTCGTCATTTGGAACATGTATATAGATGTTTATCTCTGCTTCATCATTCGTGTCTGAAAAATCTAAGTTGTTTATTGCATTTGCAGGCAGTGCTGGAGAGATTGGCATGTTTGTTGGAGATAAGATTGTTCCAGCTGCATTAAAGCATTGCAATGGACTGCAAGAATCTGCTGGCTGGCCTGTGCCAGTAGATGTAAATACTAGTGGATCAGGCACATCTATAGAGAATTTATAATCTGTTGGAACTGCCGATGTACCAGACCATAAGCTTGTAGCGGACAGCTGCATATCTACTAGTACACTTCCTTCATTCCTGATTAGTATTGGTGCTGGGTTATTGTCCAGGGTGTCATCTATTGTATTAATTGCTAATGTAGCAAAGTTAGATGTACTGTAAACAGAGTCTACTGAAATGCCTATGCTGGCTGCTACTGTAACTAATACCTGGCCTGGCTGAGAAGGCAGCACTGTTGAAGTTGTTGATGTAGAGGTTGACAAAGATGTGGTGGAGGTTGATGTACTTACAGTTGTTGAGGAGCTGGTTGAAGTTGAGGTAGTGGTAGAGGTTGAAGTTGATGATGTAGAGGTACTTGTGGTGGTTGGCTTTGCTTGTATGACTATTGCAGAAGATGACAAATCAGTCAATACTAGGGAGTTGCATTGCGTTGTTGTCCCCATTGCCTGGAATCCAATCCTTACATACCCTGAAGTCTCTGCGCTCACCATTGCTTGTATGAGTAATGGATCTGTAATTGTTATAGTACTTGTCTTTTCTGCTTGTGAGACTATTCCCTGGTCGTACTGTGTCCAAGAGCCATCAACCCAATTATACCAGGCTATTCCAACGTCTGTAGGTGGCTTCCCTGTTCCAGTCGTCTTTGAGAACCTTCCGTTCCATATAATAGTTATACTTTGCATGTCTGATCTTGCTTCTGCTACTGGTCCGAGATCAATATATATGATGTCTCTTCCTGTTTGCCAATCAAACGTTGTTGAATATGCTCCGTTGAATGGACCCTGGCTAAAGTACACAGAGTCATCTGTTGAAGTGTCTATTATTAGCCCAGCTGTTCCATAATTACATGCACCTCCACGATCAATATATCCTTGTTGAGAAGCTCCATTATACACTGCTTCACCTGTAAATTGCCCAAGATTCATTAAAACAACCAGAGATGCTGCGAGCAATAATGCAGTGAATATGGAATATGAATACTTCTTCCTTACAGATGAGATCTTTGAATTGTATCCTGAAATCAATCCATCATAGTAATCATTCCAATAATCAGTAGACTTACCTTCTAATATCTTAGACAGATTCTTATCATGCTCTTCTTTTGTTATTCTTCCAGCTACGTACTGCAGCTTTAACATTCCTACAGCCTTGGCTATCTTTACCTTGTATTCCTCGCACTTTCTTATGTTCTCTTTCAGTTTAGCAAGCGGTCTATTTCTTAACATGCTTAGAAGATGCCTCCTGGCTGTAATAGTAGTAATTTCCCTTATGGACAACTAGTTTTTTTAGTTTGAATTCACGAAGATAACCATAGATTAGATGATAAAGAATTGATTTGTTTTTTTGATATCTTTGGTCAGATTTCTTGTCTAATTCTAGAAAATGGTTGAATATCTCTTTTAGAGTATAAGCAAGCCCAGGGTTTTTTCTTAGAAATTCTAGAATCTTGCCTCTAAGAAAATATGCTTTTTCTTCTGGCAAGGCCTCTATTTCTGATACTTTCTTTGGCATTTATCACTAGAATTGATATGCTGCAACTTTATAAATATATTGTAGAATATTGTTATATTGTAGAATATTGTATTTTTACAAAATATAAATCTATATAAAGGAACTTAAGATAAAGTAGCATATGCAAGAGACAAGCATTTGGACTGAGAAGTATAGGCCTAGCAGTTTTGATGATATTAAAGGTCAGGAAAAAATAGTTGAGAAGGCTGAAGCTTTTGTCAAACAGAGGAATATGCCACACTTACTTTTTGCAGGTCCGCCAGGCACTGGGAAGACCAGCTTGGCACTGGTTATCGCTAAGAAACTTTTCGGAGAGAGCTGGAAGGATAATTTTCTTGAGTTAAACTCTAGTGATGAAAGAGGGATAGATGTTATCAGGAACAAGGTAAAAGACTTTGCCAGAACCATGGCAATAAGCGATGTTCCTTTTAAGATAATATACTTAGATGAGTGTGATAGCCTGACGAGAGAGGCGCAGCATGCATTAAGGAGGACGATGGAGAACTATACAAATAGCTGCAGGTTCATTTTAAGCTGCAATTATTCAAGCAAGATAATTGACCCTATACAGTCAAGATGTGCTGTTTTTAGATTCAAACCATTAGAGGAGGCTCAGGTAACAGAAATAATAAAGATGATAGCTAAAAATGAGAAATTAGACATCGATAGTAAGTCATTAAAAACACTATACGCAGTAAGCGATGGTGATGTCAGGAAGCTGGAAAACATATTGCAGAGCTGCAGTGTAACCAGCAAGAAAATAGATGATGATGTTATTTACAATCTAGTGAGCGCAGCAAGGCCTAAAGAAGTGAAAGAGGTGCTTGGAATTGCAATTAAAGGCAATTTCCTCAAGGCGAGGGATATGCTGCTAGATATTATGTTAAAATATGGCTTAAGTGGAATAGATATAGTTAAGCAGATACAAAAAGAGATCTGGGCGCTAGAGATAGAAGATAGTGTGAAGGTGGAGCTTGTAGACAAATGTGGGGAGATTGAGTTTAGGATGGTAGAGGGTAGCGATGAGTTCATACAGCTAGAAAGCCTGCTCGCACATTTTGTAAAAAATGGTTAATAGGTAAAATGAAAAAAAACGATTTAATAAGATCATTGTTTGATGCTAGTCCTTATATAAAATTTGAGAAGGCTGGGTTAAAAAAAGATTTACAGGGTTGGGGTTCAACAAGAGGCATATTCAAGAAGCTAATTGACAAAGTAAAACCTTCATTGATAATCGAGGTTGGGTCGTGGAAAGGAGCATCTGCAATACATATGGGACACTATGTAAAACAGAAGAATATTGATTGCAAGATATTATGCATTGATACATGGCTTGGCAGTCTTGAGATGTGGCAAGCAAAAGATGGTAAATATCCTAAAAAATGGTATGATGCATTAATTCATAAAAATGGTTATCCCATGCTTTACTATCAATTTTTATATAATGTAATTGCCAGTAAGATGACTAACACAATTATTCCATTTCCAAATACTTCAGCAATAGCAAACAGATGGTTAAAGTGGAAAGGAATAAAGGCAGATTTAATTTATATAGATGGCAGCCATCATTTTGATGACACTTATTATGATATTAAGTGTTATTATGAATTGCTAAATAATGGTGGGATAATGTTTGGCGATGATTTTAAAGGCTGGCCAGGAGTGACTAAAGCTATAAAGAAGTTTAGTAAACTGAAGGGAGTTCCTTTCAAGACAGTTGAAAATGGAGATGTATGGGTAATCCATAAAAAATCTAATAAGTTAGGAAAAAATGGATGAAATGCTATTTGTTGAGAAGTATAGGCCTAGAAAGCTTAGTGAACTAGTTTCAAATAATACTGCTATAACTAAATTGAAGTCTTTTGTTTTAAGAAAACCTAGAAAGAAAGCTCTTTTGTTATATGGGCCTGGGGGGTGTGGAAAGACTTGCAGCGTGTATGCACTGGGGAGTGAACTTGGGCTAGATATAGTTGAGATAAATGCTTCTGACTACAGGAACAAGGAAGGAATCTCTAATATAGTAAGGAATGCAAACGAACAGAAGAGTTTGTTTAGCAATGGCAAACTGATATTGATAGATGAAGCGGATGGGCTGGCGGGCAATGAAGATAGGGGAGGGGTACAAGAGATATCTAGCATTATAGATGGGAGCAATGTGCCGATAATACTTACTGCAAATGACCCATGGCATGAGAAACTATCTGGATTAAGGCAAAAATGTGAAATGGTTGAGTTCAGCAAGATTGATCATGTTTCTATCTTAAAAGTTTTGAAAAACATATCGAGCAAAGAAGGAATAGATGCTGAACAGGCAGATCTTGTCGCGCTTGCAAGGAAAGTTGATGGGGATTTGAGAGCTGCAATTAATGATCTGCAGACTTTAATACAGCATGGTGTGATAAATGCAGACTATGTAGGCAAACGTGAGAAAAAAGAAAATATATTCACAGTTCTTAAAACAATCTTAGCTGGAAAAGATGTTAAACAAATATTTTCTGTAATAAACAATAGCGATGTTGATCAAGATGAACTATTTCTTTGGCTAGATGAAAATATAGCTAATTCTTATAAGAATAAAAAAGACTTATCTAAGGCGTATGATATATTATCAAAGGCAGATGTTTACAGAGGCAGGATAAGAAGACAGCAGTATTGGAGATTATTAGTATATTCTAACGCTATGCTTAATGTTGGTGTTGCATTATCGAAGAAAGATAGTATCAATGATTATGTGCAGTATAAAAGAACTACCAGATTGTTAAAAATATGGAAAGCAAAGGCTAAGAATGCAAAGAAAAAAGCTATTGCTGAGAAGTTTGCTGCAGCTTCCCACATGTCTGTAAAAAGAGCTATAAAAGACTTTGATTACGTAAAAACTTTCTTAAAAGACAAAGATTTAGCCAATCAGCTTGGAATAAGCAAGGAAGAACTAGCTTCTTTATAGAAAATAACAATATTTATATAGTGCTTATTTGGGCCTAAAGACTATGAAAGTCAAAGAAATAAAACCAAGACAGGGAAAAATAGACATAGAGCTAGAGATAGTAGATATTGGCGAAGTAAGGGAATTTGAGAGATTTGGTAAAACTGGAAGAGTTGTAAATGCAGTAGCCAAAGATGATACTGGAGAGATTAACCTCACATTATGGAATGATGAAATAGATATGGTTAAAGTTGGAGACAAGGTCAAAATCACAAATGGATATTGTTCAGAATTCCAAGGGCAAAAACAGTTGTCTGCTGGAAAATATGGAAAACTGGAAGTCTTGTAAAATGAAATACATTATTTGCGATGGCGACCAGACGATATATGAAAACGTTAAAACGCCAGTGGATAATTCTATGCTTGCCTCCATCCAAAATTTGATAGATAAAGGATATGGCTTTGGAGTTATCAGTGGCACTAGCGTAAATAATCTGGCTAAATTAGTTAGAAGCAGTGAAATCAAAAGAGAACACCATTTGCTTGGCAATTCTGGAGCTGCTTACTCTATCTGCAATGGAAACGGATTAGAGGAGATTTATGAAGAAAATCTTAAGATCTTAGACAGGGAACTGATTAAAGGAGCATTAATCAAATTGATAGAAAATTATGATATAATCCCATTAACCAATAGAGAAGACCAATTGCAGGATAGGGGGAGTCAGATAACATTATCAGCTCTTGGAAGGAATGCTCCTATAAAATTAAAGGAAAAATATGACTCTAATGGAAGGAAAAGGAAGGAGTATATAGACTTTTTAAGAAATTTCCTGCCTGATGATTT
>CAZSRE010000012.1:6647-18854 GCA_964609195.1 Candidatus Woesearchaeota archaeon
GGAACTACCTCTCTAGACATTACCATGGCTAAAATAGACAAGGGTTGGGGAATATCTAGGTTTGCGGACTACAATGCATCCAAGCTAGAAGACATCATATTTTTTGGAGATAAGTTAATGCCTGGAGGAAATGACTATAGTGTTGTTGAGCTCGGAGAAGTCAAGTGCATAAGTGTAAAGAATGTAAGAGATACTCTAGGAAAACTTAATTTAATATTACATAGCTCTTAATCTTTTAATCCTATCATTTACTGGAGGGTGAGTTGAGAAGATATTGTTAAGCCAAGATTTCTTGTCTTTCAACGGATTTTCTATATAAAGATGAGCTGTGGCTTTGTTAGCTGTGTCCACTATAACATCATGATGATCACGTATTTTTTCTAATGCACTTGCCAGACCTTCTGGGTATCTTGTAAGTTTGGCACCTGTAGCATCTGCAAGAAACTCACGCTTTCTTGACACTGTAAGATGTATTAACTGAGCAACTATTGGAGCTAGAATAGCTAGCAATATCCCAATTACTAAAAATATAGCTCCGCCACCACCCCTATTATCTCTACGAGGGGCCCAAATAAATGTGCGGAAGATTATATCGCTTAGTAATACGATAATCCCAAGTAAAACTGTAACTAACATCATCAATCTTATGTCATAATTTTTGATATGGCTGAGCTCATGAGCAATTACACCTTCTAACTCTAGCTTGCTCATTTTTTTTCTCAGGCCTGATGTAACGACAACATAAGAATGATCTGGATCTTTTCCAGTAGCAAATGCATTCAAAGCCTCTTCCTGAATCATATAGACTTTAGGCATGGGAATCTGTGCCGCTATTGCAAGCCCTTCAACTACGTTGATTAATTGAGCATCTGATTCTCTTGTGACTGGCTTGGCATGGCTTGATGCTAATATTATAGAGTCTCCCCTGTTAAATACGATTAGAGAATAAATAATGCCTATGACAAATGCGAGTATCATCCCGAGATAAGGGTTGCCTATATACAAGCCAAAGACATAGCCTATTCCGACAACTATTGCTGAAAATAAGAATAATAAGAAGTAAGTCTTTCTCTTGTTGCTTAAAATCTCTTCATGGAACGACATTTTGCTTAATCTTTTTCTTTCATTAAAGTTTCTTTTTGAAAAGAAAGTTTATTAGAATTTAACCTTTACTGCTTCTCTTTCTTTCTCTGAAACTGCGAACATTTCTTTCTTCTTGAAGTTGAACATGTTTGCTAGCAAGTTGGTTGGGAAAGATTCAACAGCATTTTCTAATGATAAGCACGCATCATTATATGCTTGCCTGGAATATGCTATTTTGCTCTCTGTTCCTGAAAGTTCTTCCTGCAGGGATAGGAAGTTCTGATTTGCTTTTAAATCAGGATAGTTTTCAGCTACTGCAAATAAAGTCTTTAATGATTCTGTAATCATATTGGATGCTTCTGCCTTTTTTGATAGGCTTGTTGCATGTTGCAAGGCTGATCTTGCTTTTGTTATATTTTCTAGCGTTTCCTTTTCATGCTTGGTATAACCTTTAACAGTCTCGACTAGATTAGGAATCAGGTCAACTCTTCTTTTAAGTTGTACATCAATCTGGGCCCAGGCATTGTCTGCTTGGTTTGTAAGCCGGACTAATCTGTTATATGCTAGTATAACCCACAGAACTAGAACTGCTGCGATTACAATTATTGTCCATATCCATGCTGCCATACAAAAAGGTAGGATAGATAAAATTATAAATGTTTCTAATTGAATGCATTATAACCTAAAGAAGGTTAATAAGTGGCTTGATTTAATTAAGTTGAGCAAATCTAGTATTATTCTTTTACCTTTCTCCACATTTTTTCAAAATATTTTTTGTATGATTTGGCTACTTCTTTGTCTTCTATAAGAAAAAGGATCGGTGTTTCTGTCCATACAATAATTGCTATCTTATTTTCGTGTACATCTGTCTGTGTAAGAGGTTCAAAATCTTTATCAAAATATTTAATTTCTGTATATTTATTTTTTAATCGATCTCCAAAATTCTTAAGAGAAGGATTAAAAATCATGCTTACTTTTATCTTTTTTTCTATCCTCTTCGCTTGAAAATTTTCCCAGAAATGCTCTCCCATTATGTTAATTGATTGTTTTGGAGCTCCAAAAATAAAATATTCTTTACATTCTTTAATGATCTCATTATGATATGCTCTTACCCCTTTTTGTCCTCTATAAATATATGAGTCCTGTTTATGGGGAATTACACTTATTATTTTTTCTATCTCCTTAGATAACTTAATAGCAATGTCCTTTTTCTGCTTTAACTCTTCTAGATCTTCCTCTATAAATCCAACCAACATATCTGGAGAGGAAGCAATATATATTCTTCTGCCTTCTTCTATAATGTATGTTACAAGCCCTTTATTAATTAACTTATCCAAATTATCGTAAACAATATTTTTATGAAATTTTGTATCTTTGATTAACTGATTGGCACCGCTCTTACCAAATTTAATTAATGAGAGATATACCTTTGCCTCATTCCTGTTAAATCCAAGTTTGATGAGATTTTCTATTGTTAACATAGTAGTCATAATATGTGACAACCAATATTTAAATACTGCTATTTCAAATTTTTATTAACTCTAAAGTAATAAATTAGGAAATAAGATGGAAAACTTAGAAAACAAAATTAAGAAGTACCAAATTGTAGACTGGATACCAGTAGTTGGTACTTTAAGATTAATGCATGATGATAAGAATTAGGTTCAGTCTATTTAACTATGAAACTAATTGAGAAACTATAGGACAAAAAAAATGGAAAAATCAAATAACAAAAGTTTAGAGGAAGAGTTAGCGGGCAAATCTAATTTACCGCCTACTTTAACGGGCATGACTTATGATAGTTGGGATTATAAATTATTAAGTAAGGGTGTTGATTATTTAGGTAAATTTAGCAGAAAAATTTCCTATGGGGTAACTGCTATAGGTTTATGTGGTATGTTATATGGGCTCGGACAAGGAACTATATCTATTGCAGAAAGACGGCAGCTTATGGAAGATCTTGGAATTAAACAAGTACATATTGGTCTTTATGAGTTCACAGATATATCTGATACTGAAGCAAAAGAAGCGTGGACTAAACTAGAGGAATATGATAGAAATAATGCATTAAAAGTTGCTATCATGATACCTTCTATAATAGCTACAACAGTTGGTTTCGCTGCAGCCAACACTAAAGACAAACAAAAAGAGCAATGACTATCTCCATTTAATGTTACAATGCACTAATGGAAAAAGATTTATATATAAGAACAGTATTATAATTTATAGCTAAATGGGAAACTCATATACTATTAAACTAAAAAAAGGGGATGTTGAGATAGAGGTATTTGGACCTGACAAGGAGTTTGTCTCAAATAAGTTTGCTGAATCAATTCTAGTTGCTTTTGATAAATCTGAAGTTCTTAAGGCGGCTGTTAATCAATTGCCAGTGCAAGTTGCAGAGCAAGTAGTGCAAGAAGCTGTTAATGTTGAACCTGTGCAAACTGTTGATGCTGTTCAAGAGCAAGCAGCAGTAGAAATTTCTAATCCTAGGCCTGTTTTAGAGGCAGTTGAGCAAGCAGTGCAAGCTACAGAAGCTGTTCAACCAGAAGTTGTCGCTATGGAACCAGTTCAAATTGTGGAGGCTATGCCTGTACAAGAAGCTGTTATTACTGAAGTTGTGCAAGTTGCAGAAGTAGTTGCTGCACCTGTAGAAGCGGCTCCTGTTGTTGAAGCAGTACAAGCACCGCAACTAGGCAGACCAGCATTAGTAAATGCAGCACAAGTTAGTGATGAAGTGCTTTCAAAAGTTTACCATTTTAAGAAGGATGGATTTAAAGCACACAAAGAAGTTGCTGGAACTACTGCATTAAAGCAGATAAGCATGACAAAATTGGTTTTAATTGCAAGTGAATATGTCAATGGTGTTGCTTCATTAAGCGGCAAGGCTATTGGCAAGCACATGAAAGCCATTGGGACTGGCAATTTAGCAACAAACCTAAAAAAAGACAATGGGATTGTCAAAGATAAAAGTTCTTATAGATTAAGTGATGCAGGCAAGCAGTCAGCATTAGAGCTTATCAGAACATTATCTAAAGATTAATTCAAAAGTTTTATATTCTTTCAAATCTATTTCTTGGTAAATCTATCATTGTCTCTGTTCCTATATTTTTCCATAGTGCCAAGAAAAGCTTCATCTAAATTAATACCTTTAGAATTTGCTAAGCAGATTAATGTGAAGATTATGTCTCCTATCTCATCTTTAAGATTACTAATCTCTTCAGATTTCTTCTTGGGCTTTGGGCCATAAAGATGATTAATCTCTCTAGCTAGCTCACCACATTCTTCACCAAGTCTAGCATATATCTGATGAGGTTCCCAGTATTGTGGAGTAAACTGTCTCGTCCATTCATCGACAACGTTTTGATATTCTTTTAGAGACATAGTATAAATTAAAATATACGGCAATAAAAAGTTTTATATCTTCTAAAATATAAGTTATACCTGTGCCATACAATATAATTATTGGTAGGGATGATGAAGAGAAAAAGAGGTTTGGAGAGAAAGCTGCTATTTTCTTAGGCAAGCATTATGTCAAGATGGGCCAAACAACTAGCTTGTCTAACAATATTATGATGGATGTGGCAAGAGCACATGTTGTTCTTATTGCTGGCAAAAGAGGATCTGGAAAATCCACATCAATTGGGGTAATGGCAGAAGAGATGGCACATCTTCCAGAAGAGGTAAGGAATAATCTCTCTGTTGTTATTATAGACACGATGGGTATATTCTGGACCATGAAGTTTCCAAACAAGAGACAAGAAAGTTTGTTAAGAGAATGGAACATGAAAGCTAAGGGTTTTGATGTTAAGATTTATGTGCCAGCTGGTTATTATCCTGAGTATAAGAAAAGGGGAGTTCCTGCTGACTTGAGCTTTACAATCAAGACTAGCGAGTTAAATTCTAGTGACTGGTGTAATATTTTTGGAGTAAAATTAACAGATGAGATTGGTGTATTGATTGATAGAACATTGAGAGACATGAAAGGAAGTTATGATATCAAAGATATGGTTGCTAGATTGAAGAGAGACAAGAAAGCAGATAAAAAAATTAAAGATGCACTTGAAAACAGATTATTAGCTGCTGAAGGATGGGGGGTGTTCTCAAAAGTCGGGAGTGAGATTAATGATTTAATCAAGCCAGGCCAAGTGACTGTATTTGACATTAGCCAATATACAAATGTAGCTGGCAATTGGGGGATAAAGGGATTAGTCCTGGGAATAATTGCAAGGAAATTATTGGCTGAGAGAATTGCAGCTAGAAAACAAGAAGAAATGCATGATATAATGCAGCATGAAAGATATTTGATAGATGAATCTGGTAAAAGAGCGAGTAATATGGTGTGGCTGATGATTGATGAAATGCACGAGTTTTTGCCAAGGCATGGAAATAATCCTGCAAGAGAGGCATTGATACAATTATTGAGAGAGGGAAGACAGCCTGGGATAAGCATGGTCATGGCTACACAGCAGCCAGGTGAGATAGCAAAGGATGCAATGACCCAGGCAGATATTGTAATAAGCCACAGGGTTACTGCTAAGGTTGATATAGAGGCATTAAACAGCATAATGCAAACTTATCTGCTGGAAGACATCCAGAAATACATGAATGATTTGCCACATCTAAAGGGTTCTGCAATAATATTAGATGACAATTCTGAGAGGATTTATCCAATCGGTGTAAGGCCCAGATATAGCTGGCATGGGGGAGAAGCCCCATCAGCATTAATTGTAAAGAAAGATATTCTTGGAATGATTAAGATATGAGAAAAAGCAGACATAGAAAAGACAAGTTTGCTAGAAAAGCAAAAAATGAAGGTTTTAGAGCAAGAAGTGTGTATAAGCTTCTTCAATTAAGCAAGAAATACAGAATAATAGAGAAGAGAAACAAGATACTTGATCTTGGCAGTTATCCTGGCAGCTGGCTGCAAGCAATTACTGAATCTGGAGCGCATGCTGTCGGCGTCGATATGAAAAAAGTAGAAAACATCAAAGGTGTAAAGTTCATACAAGGAGATGCTTTTAATCCTGGCACAGTTGAAAAGATAAAAAAGCATGGGCCTTATGACTCTGTTATCAGCGACCTGGCTCCAAGCACTACGGGAATTAAGGATATGGATCAGGAGAACAGCTATCTTCTTTCTGAGCAGGCATTGTCTATTGCCAAAGAAGTTTTGAGGAAAGATGGGAAGTTTTTGTGCAAGATATTTCAAGGAGAAGGTACGCCCATATTGCTAGAAAATATCAGGAAGAACTTTAGATTTGTCAAGGCTATCAAGCCTGAAGCAAGCAAGAAAAGAAGCAAAGAAATCTACATTGTTGCTATTGGATTTAAGAATTAACCCTAGATTCCAAATTGTTTTTATCTGAAGTTTTCGCTTCATAAATAATAATTTTTTTAGAAAGGCCATAGAGGTTTTTTGCTTCTTCATATTCCTGATATTTGGCAAGCAAATAAAGTTTGGCTTTATTAGTATAGTTCACATAATTTTAAGGATAACCTTGCTTAAATAATCTACTTATCTTATTTAACTGAATCTGGCTATAACCTTAGGATTTAATCCATCTCGAGATATTGCCTCCAAACCAGAGAAACCATTTCGCAGTTGAGCTCTACCCCATTCTCGATTAACTACATCGCCAGAACCATACGCTATCTTTTTCATCAAGCTTTTCCAATGATAACCGTTGTTAAGCAATTCAGTGCCATAAACCTGATATGACTTATCTGTCTCTAAAACATACCCTTTTCCAATATCTAAATGGTGTTTTGAATAGAAAGCTACCCTATCCACTGCTGTATCTGATTTTGGAATAGAAAACTCTACTTGCTGTATGTGTTTCTTAGTTTCGATATCCATATCGTCCCATATATCACTAATCTTCGGTCTTTCAAATGGCACGACAGATAAAACCCAAATATCTTTTTTAGATCTTGCTCTAGTTTGTACTCTTTCAAACAAACCAGGTATTAGTAACATTTTATTCACTTGCATAGCGTATTTTAAAGAACTTTTTGGCAATGAGAATGGTTCTCCATTGGGTGAATAAAAGTAATTGTTTATCCAAGCGTAAATTGTGTCTTTTGCCCTATAGCTATTTCCAACATTATCTACTAGATTAAAAAGCATATCTTCCAAAGGCATATCTGTTATTCTTTCTAATTCCATATCTAGTATATATGTAGAAAGTTTTAAAAAGTTATCTAGTTAGTTTCAGGTCTAAGCAGACACGATAAACCTTTGGGGAGTAATGGCCGCAGATTGTTCTTCTTATTACTTTGAATCCAGAAACCTTGGTATTTTTTATTTTGTCTTCTTCTAAAAATGTATAGTAATGAATAACTCCTGTTTTCTTGATATGCCTCTTAGCTAACTTAAGGTAATTTTCAGATGTTTTAGGCAAAGGCAACAATATTCTGTCAAATTTTTTGCCCAACTTAGGTAGAACATTTTTAACATCACCCTGATGTAAGATAATATTATTGATTTTATTTATCTTAATATTTTCTTCTGCATATCTATTGGCTATTTTACTAAGTTCGATCGCGTGAATTTCGCTAGCTTTTGAGTTTTTAGCAATAACCAGGGGAAATGGTGCTAATCCAGAAAATGCAACAAGCACTTTTTCACCGGGCTTTACCAGTTTAGCTATCCTTAACCTTTCTGTAGATTGACGAGGAGAAAAATAACATTTTTCCACATCTAGCTTTATGTTTATGCCATTTTCCTTATGTATCGTTTCTTTTCTGTTACTGCCTGCTATAATCTTTAATTTTTGTAACCTAAGCCTGCCAGAGACTTTTCTTGTCTTGATAGCAACTACTTTGATGTTCTTATATAACTTCAAGATATTATTGCCTATTATCTTTTGATATTTGTTTAACTCTGGAGGAAACGCATTGAATATTAGTATATCTCCAATAGCATTGTAGGAACCGGGCATCTTCAGCAATGCTTCTTTATTTATCTTACCCTCTAGAAATTCTTTCAGCTTCATGACCACTTATTCAGACTTGACTGCTGCCTCTTATTGCTTTCTTTTAAGACTCTTGAGAGTACGCTTTCAACTCTTTCTTCTGAGAAATCATGCTTGTCCACAAGCAAAGACTTGACAGCATCTGCATCTGGCTTATTCCATTTTAATTGATAGTCTTTAGTTTTGGGCATTGTCTTAAATAAATTGTAAATAGCTAGCCAATCAAAGTCTGCATTTGCTTTCTTGAATATCTCATCTAGTTTATTAGTTTCCTTGACTAATTTTAACGCTTTCTTTGGCCCTATTCCGTGAACGCCGCCGGGATTGTAATCTGTGCCAACAAGAATTCCTAGGGCTATCAATTGATCTTGATTGATATCAAGCTCTTTTAGAACTTCTTTTAGCTCTATCAATTCAGGACTTGTATACACTATGCCTGTTTTAGTTTTTCTTTTTTGGCTTAATGTAAGATTTGGGAGCATCCTAGTTGAATTATGAAGTAATGTATCCATGTCAGAGCTAGCAACAGCCCAGACATCTTCATGCTGGCACATGTATGCTGCTTGTGCGTCTGCTTCCTGGATAGCCTGGATAACTGGCATGCCTAATGCTTTTATTAATAATTTAGCTTCATCTACCATAGTCTTGGTAAGCCTTGCAGTCCTCATGGAAAGTTTGTACATGCTTTCTTTGTCTTCTCTTTCTCTTGCCCCTAGATACTGCTGCTCAGCTTCAATCTTCCTTTGCTCCCTGCCTATAATTTCAGAATATTTCATATCCGGCATCTTGCCATCGAAAACAAAAGCCAGCTGCAAGCCTTTTTCCATCAGGTTAGTTGATCTTGTCAATAAACCAAGCAAGTGAGAGGTTACATTGCCATGTTTGTCCATCAGCAGAGTCCCATCTCTCTGCCTAATAGATGAGAGAAATTGATAAAGCATATTAGATGAGTCAACTGCAATCTTTCTTCCTGATAAATCTTCTAATTTAATTTGTTTTCTAGGAATGAGGTTGCCTAAGTTAATACCCATAAAAATAAGTGGCTTAGAGAATTTAAAAAACTATTGCTTGAAGTTGAAGGTTATCACACCTTTATAATTATCCAGGTTATACTCATGATTTAATGTAATATCATAATTTTTGTCGATTACCATTCTGTCTTGAAGTTTTTCTTGTATCTCAAGCAGATAATTAGTGCCGACATGCATTGCTCCATCTAAAGTTCTTATATCAGATACACTTGAGGGGTGATGACCAGGATAATTTAAGGTAAAGGTAAATTTATGAAAATGATCATCTAAGTCTGTTTTAGAAATCTTCTCTTCTAAGATTGCCTTGAACTCTTTAGCTACTACTTTAACAGGAGCTACCCTATCTAAGACAAGGTCTACACACTGTTCTGTAAACTGTTTTTTCATAGTTACTTATCGGTAGTGTCTTGTTTATAAGCTTTGTGCATCGTTTATAGGGTCTATAAAACAATTATAATCAATTTATAGAAGATTGAAAGAATTTATATAAGTGTTAGATTTCTTAGACTAGAACCTTTTTAAGAAAAACGTTCACGAAAAGAGCTCTTTTAAGAAAAGACCTCGGAGAAAAGAAAGGAGGTGTTGGAACCATAGGTTCTGATTGAGATGATAAAGCAGATTTACTTACAGCATCCTGGTGGGCAGTATTTCTACAGGCTTCATGGAGTCAAGATAGACAGGCTTGTAGTATGGAATGCATTAAAGAGCTATTTGCATGATATGCTAGACAAGTGCCCTGATGCATATTTTAATGATAATGGACCAAGATGCTCTATGGCTAAGTTCAAGCTTGCTGATCTTGACTTAAAAAGCATTGCAGGACATGAAGTAAACAGCCTTGCTAAAAATGCTCTTAAGTACAGCAATGAAGATACTGCGCATGGTAAAGTTGAGAGTTATATGCTTGAGCACGATGGTAATACTATAGCTGTAGAAGTTCCATTATGGCTGCATGCAAATGAGATTGCTAATTTCAAAGAGTTGTTTAAAGATGTAAAGCCATTAACTGGGCATATAGATGTTTTGAGGGTTGAGGATGGCAAGATATGGGTATGGGATTATAAGCCAAATGCTCATAGAGAGAAATATGCAGCTACACAGATTTACTTTTATGCATTAATGATGAGTAAGAGGACTGGGATAGGCATGGAGCATTTCAGATGCGGATATTTTGATGATAAGAATGCCTTTGTGTACAAGCCTGAGCTGAAGATGTCTGGAAGTTATGAGTTGAAGGATTTTATTTAGGTATGATTAAGCCACCAGAGAAAATACCAAAGTATACTTGTTTAGATTCACGACCTTTTGTGCGAATTTTTTCTTTGCCGCTGAATGATTTTATAATTCTATCTATCGAAGAGTATATGGAATCATCCGGTTGTACTGGTCCACATAGACTATACTTATATCGTTCGTCATGGAATGATCTTGGACCTCTGAACGGCATTGATTCCTCAACATTAGATAACGCATCTTTGAGGAAACCGAATATTTCTTCGGATCTATCACTTGAATAAGTTGGTAGATGCCAATTGTAACTCATATGCCATATTGGCAAGCCAGATAAACGTACAACCTCATCACCATGACCAGAATAATATCCAATATAACTATCCCTATAATTCCAAAGTCCTTCGCTATATCCTAGTTCTTTAAATCCTGGTCTTTCTGGAGTTACTTCTTTTCCGTTACCAGCATAGGTTGCCTTTTTTGCTTTAACTAAAAATTCAGCCAATTCTTCTAAGTTAATTTCCATTACTCTACATTAGTTAGAAAGGCTTAAAAAACTATCTCAGAATTCAAAAAGCTTAGTCTGTTTGCTTCCCTGCAATAAATTATCAAATTCTTTATTGAAGAATATTAACACCATATCAGCTATCGGCTTGATTTGCTTGTCTATATAATGATTATAATCTAACTTATGTTTTAATTTCTGTATAGGCTCTGGTCCTTCTTCTGTTATATAATATTCAATTAGATTGCCTTCAAGCTTGTCTAATTGTCTTGCTGCTTTAACATGTGGAGGAGTAATTTTAGTATATTTTTCTAATTCTTTTCTTATTGATTTCCTGTAAACTAATTGAGAATCATATTTTCCTGCTTGGATATCTTTGATGAATTTTGCCACATATTCAGTTATTTCTTCTTTATGGAAGATTTTATTCAGCAACTCAACCTGGAATTTCTGAGCTGCATCTGTCCAATCTGAGCGTATAGCCTCTATTCCTACAGTAAGGATATCTTCCTTGCCATCTTTCAAATACAAACCTGCGTAACGCTTTTTTGCGCCTGCTTCTCCAGAACGTATCTTTGGCATCAAGAAACGAATGAAACAGCGATCAAATTGTATGTCTAGGTAGCTTTTCCTAGAATAATTTTCTTTTATATAATCCTGGTAAAATGAATTGATCATATCTTGCAATTGTTTTCCTAAAACACTAGCTTCTTCATAGTTTTTAGCCTTTGAATTAATAAAACAGCTATCTGTGTCGGAATAAATGACTTCATAACCAGTTTCTTCTATCTTCTTTGCTGTAAGCTTTATCAAGAACTGTCCGAAATGGGTAATTGCATTTGCCATCTCAAAATTATAGAACCTGCAGGTTGGGTTTGCTAAAACTCCAAAGAAACTATTTAGATGAATCTTAATTGCGTAAGTTGCTAAATCATTCTTATCGCGTTTTGCCTGTAGCCTATGCTCATACATTTCTTGGATAATTTTAGGCAATATCCCTTCTTCATTCCTAAACATTGCACCATTTGGAGCTATTATGCATCCTAGCTCTTTTTTTGTTATATATGAAGCCGGATCTATGTTAAATGAACGCATTAGTGATGGATATAGGCTTTTGAAATCTAGTGTAATGATATAATCATAAATTCCTGGCTTGCCTTCCATGACATAACCGCCAATGATCCTTTTTTCTCTGTCCCCATAGCTTGCTGTTGGACAAACTAGGTTTCTTCTTCTAGCTTCTTTCAAATAAAGAGAGTCAAGAGAGGCAATAGAAGCATTGACTCTATCTAATGGCATCCCAGTCAGTAAAGAGCGCTGTATTGTCAGGTCTAATGTCCCTGTCTTTTCTATGATCTCGTAAACAAGCTTGGCATCTTCT
>CAZSRE010000013.1:0-17873 GCA_964609195.1 Candidatus Woesearchaeota archaeon
GTGCCGAATGCACTTTCATTCACTCCAGCAAATATTGGAGCTGCAAACAACAGGACAGCTACTGCTAAAAGCATTGCAAGCCATCTGTTCATTCCGAGCATTATGAATATGCCATAAACAGCTATTCCCCCTATTATCATGGCAAAGGCAAAGGCAAAATTACCAAAATTAGCTAAAGATAGATATCCATAATAAGTTCCTCCAAAAGCTAATGCAAATCCCAATCCAACATAAAGCGTCTTTACTCCAACCTTATCAGAGGGAAACAATCTGCTGAATACAAGCCTGGATATTCCAGAAAATATCATGAAAAATGCAAGAAAATCTATGAATCCAGGATATTGTGAATATATCCCGCCAAGATCAAAAAGTCCTCCACCATAACCTCCAAAGCCATAAAGATTTGGAAAGCTGAATCTCTGTGCATAAACTATTGGTATGGCTAATAATGTTCCCAACATCACCAATTTTTTATTCATTTTTCTCTTTCTCTTTTTTTATTTTCTTTTTTGCTAGCTTTTTTCTAAAAAGCTAAATGCCACTTACTCCAGATAATATCCCTCTTGCCAATAAGCTGAATATTATAGTTATAACAGCTGCTATTATAACATAAAGGCCTGTGCTTCTATATAAATTTTTTCCAATGAGATATTTCTCGTTAAGCTTGTCACTCCCATTCTCCACAGCATTGTACAGTCTGGTTAGTAAGATTGCAACCTCAACTAAATACACCCCTACAACAATCTGGAAGAAATAGCTAGGTATTATATCCTCAATCTTAAATAATCCAGCTATAGCAGCTACATTAAACTGCGCAATCTCGCCAGTGTCTATCTTTGCAAATTGCTCTCCAAGTCTGGCAATGATGTTAACAATCATGGAAGCTAATCCTACTACAATTCCCGCAATTATAGGCGTTAGGAAACTTATCTGGCCCTTCATAGATGAGATTATCTCAGACAATAAATCTCTCAGTCTTTCATTTACGCTATGTATCTTCTCAATATAGCTGGATATGCTTATTAGTGATTTAGCAACAACTTTAGGCCCTTTCCTGCTGCTCTCCACTAGTATTTTCATGCTGCTTTCTATCAGGCTGCTAGGGTATAGAAGCACAGCTCCTGTTTTTTTATCAAATATAGCATCTTCCACTCCCATGCCCATCTCACCAATGTTTCTGCTTACTCTGGCAAAGAAAGTTCCGCTCTGGCTCCCCTTCATGCTTTCAGCAACCTTGCCAAATGCAACCTCCACAGGAATCCCATCTCCAACCCTATTTCCAAACTGGAATAATGCTCCTGCAAATTCCTTCTCAAGCTTCTTAGTCGCTTCCCTGATATTTATCAGTTTTCTTGTTCTGATGCTATAGTACATTCCTATTGACAAAGCTAAAGACAAAGGTATGAAAAAACTTAATAGTAACGCTCCAAACCCATAAGGCCCTATTCCTTCCTTATAGTCAAAAAACTTGCCAAATGCTGCAAACTCAAAGTCATAGTTTGGATTTGATATCCCAATTATCAGAGGTATTAATCCAAGCATTCCAAGAAACACACCAATAATTATAGAGAAATACAATGGGTTTGTTCTAATGCCGAATATTTTAAGAGATTCTAGTTGCTTAAACTCTGGAATAATATCTGTAATCTCGTTCTCACCATATCCTGTAGGCCTCTTTGCAAGAATATTGTTTCCGACAAAGTAAACAACAGCAGGAAGGATAAGGTTATACAGGATTGCAAGATGATACCATTTTATATCTCCCCCTAGAAAGCTGCCGACTAATGGAAATATCACCAGTCCAAGTATTGGCAGCACTACTCCAAGCATATGCAGCATAGTAATTGGATTTCTCAAATCCTGCGCATAATGCAGCATTTTTTCATATGTACCGTTTAGAATGACATCAAGTGCCTTGTCTAATAATTCAGTTCTTCTTGCATCGCTAGGCTCATACAGGCTGCTCTCCACAAGGTGGAAAGACTCTACAAATTCTATGCTGTAATCTTTCCACTCATTAAGATAATTATCCAAGCTCTCTTTTAGTGTAGTGTACCTTCCATTCTCTATGTCCCAAAAAACTTTTCTCAAATCTAAAGACAGTGGCTTGCCAATATGATCAGCTGCAAACTTCAAAGCATGTTCAAGATTGGATGTATGCCTCATGTACATAACAACATAAAGTATGCACAGCACCATCTGGTTGCTTGTCTTCAACCTCCATCTTGCTGCTAGATAGATTGGTATGCTAGTCAGAGGTTTTATAGTAATTATTCCAGTCAATACCAAAAGAAAAGGCAATAGCAAATAAAAGCTACCGGTAAACAGCCAAGTGAATGCAGCTATGAAAAGTGCAAGAACTATAAAGAACACTGAAATGAAAATTGCAAATGCAGTAGATCCATAAGGGGTTATATTAAGATGTGCTGTCCTTATTGCATCTTCAATCTTTTTTATATTTCTCTTCCCTGGATTTATTTTGATTAGCTTCTCGCAAAAATTACACAATTTTTCATATTTAGAATATTGTTTTCCTATAACTTCTCTTTTGAAAATTGAATATTCTCTGGAAGTGACAGGGCCTTCTTCATATTGTTCAAACTTAATCCTTCCCTTTAATTTCTGCTCATATTTTTTAAGAATCTCTTTATCTTCCAAAAAAATCCCTCTTTTTTATTTTTGCGAGCTTTTTAGGAAAGCTTTTATCCATTCATCCCATTTCTTAAACACTAGCTTATTATCTAGCTTTCCCTGTGTTTCTCGTACATCATTTATAAGCTCATGGAATATATCATTATTTTTAGCCACAAAATCAGCTTCAAGTATATCATCTCTTTTCAGCTTGATAGCATACTCAACAAGCTTTTGTTTTATCTTTGCTCTTAATAATATGTTCTCCCATACAGCATCCCAATCTCCAGCCCACTCCTTTACATTTCCTGCTATTGCCTTTATAACCTCGCTATCTCCATTAATCAATTCATCAGTTGGCTCTAGCTGATCTGTCTTTACGTTATATCTCATAAGATCTACAAACCCATGCTCTTTTTCAGGATCGTTTTCCCAGTTCTTTCTTACCTCTGTAATCTGCGTAACTCTCCTGTATTTCTTCAGGCCATCAGGACTTCTGATAGGAATTGCGATAATTATGATGTCAGTAGCCTTAAAGCTGGTTCTAGGCACCTTAAGATCGTTAACAACCCTATCAAATACACCATAAGGTGTTCCGCCATGTATTGTTCCAGCAACCACATTAGCAAGCGCTCCTACCCTCATAGCTTCATATAATGCAGCTGCCTCTAAGCTTCTAACCTCTCCCACAATAAGGCAACTGTCTCCCATCCTCAAGCTGGTCCTGATTCCTTCATCAGCAGCTACCTCTGTCCCTCCAGACATTAACGCAGCCCTAACTTTCATGGTCTGCAGATTATATCCAAGTTCTCTCAATCTTCTTGTTGATAATTCTAGTGTGTCTTCTACAGTTATTATCCTAAACTTCCTCATTATTTCAAGCAAGCTTGCATCTAATAAGCTAGTCTTGCCGCTTCCTCTTGTTCCGGCAATAAGCATAGTCCTAGCCCCATCAATAAAGAAGCTCATCAATCCTGCAGCCAGGGGATTAATCATTCCAGCTTTAATGAACAAAGGCAATGTCCAGGGAGTATCCCTATGTCTTCTAAAAGAAAAACTCAAGCCTAATGGATTCAACGGTCTTGTCATTATAGATGCTCTTGCTCTTGCATTCTCTAATGTTAGCTCAGTGTCCAATACAGGATTAGCTTCATCTAACGGCCTTCCGCTCAAAAGCCTGAACTTTGTTGCCCAGCTGTCTCCATCTTCTTTAGCAGGAATGATGTTGGTCACACATTCATCATAATCTTGGTGTACAATAAAAGCATTTGTCTGTCCAATAGGACTGTTAACAACTACGTCTTGTATTTTATCATCGTTTAATAAAATCTCAATCAGTCCAAATCCAACTGTATATCTAACAAGTATATTTGACAGTTCTTTAAGCTCATCTAAAGATATTTCTATTCCTTTATTATCAGCAAGTTCTTGCAGCAAATCCATACCTATATTATAGAAAGTTCTTCTCATCCTGCTCGGATCAGTAAATTCCTCGGCTCTAGGCTCATACTTGGCTAGAACACTTCTCGCAAGATCAAGCAACATGTATCTATCCTCACTTATCTTGAATTCTGGGGGAGTTATATGATACAGGTTTTTTACTTCACCAGGAATCTTATAGATTACTATATCATTTCCTTTTACAGAATATGCATCCAGCTCTATGCCATTTTTAGGCGGCTCACTCATCAATTTTGTAAACATAAAATTTGGAGTTATGCTCGGCCTTAACACTAATGAATAAATCTCTCTATCACCTATAACATGACCGTCTAGATTATCTTTTACCTCTTTTACTATCTTCAATCTTCCAAGTAGCTCAAATAGATAGCTTAGCAAGTTCAAATATCTCTGTCTGCACCTTACAAGCCTGTCATTTCCCTTATCCATCGCAATTCTTTCCTGCCTCATCAGTCTCTTCACCTGGACATATGCTCCAATAGGATCTCCTTTAATCATGTTATACACGACATATCTCAGCTCATTATAGCCGTCAGGATAACATTGCTGGCATTCTTGATCAGGTCCTGAGTTGATATATCCAAGAATTTTGCGTTGTCTTATCAAGTAATTATACAAACTGGAAAGCTCTTTCAGCATGCTGGTTTGTTCAAAATCATACTCATAGTTTTTTCTCTGGTTTAGTATTATTCTGCTGACGCTAGGCACTTCAATCAGCTTATCAATAGTCTTGGCCATAACATCAGCATCGCCCTCTAGGCTTGCTGTAAAAGTGCTCTTACTATAATCTATCTTCATTACCTCTTCGCTGCCCTGCCTTAGAATCTCGTACTCTTGTTTAGCCTCTTTTTTTATTTCAGCCATTTTTGTTTTGTTTTCGCGAGCCTTTTGCTAAAAGGCTCTTATAAAAGTTTATATATATGGTAGTTTATCATATTAAATAATTTTCGTTAAAAAGGGAAAAATGGATCCAGACTCCTCTTTAGTCATAAGTGACGCTATCAGCAGACTCCGGCTTCTAGAAAGAAGACAAGAAACTATTAGGGAAAAGATGACCATCATCAACCAGAATATGGTTGAAGAGTACAAGAAGCTGTTATTTGAAGTTCGCAGCTTAGTAACAGATATACGTGAGATAAAAACCAATTTAGCAAGCCTACAGGATAACATTAAAATAATCCTAAAGGAAGCAGAATCCTTCGCTAAAAAAGATCAAGTGAAAGTATTAGAAAAGTATATTAACCTATGGAACCCATTAAATTTTGTAACAGAAGAAGAAGTTAAGAATCTCCTAAAATCTAAGCATTATAGTCATAAAGTAAGGCATAAAATAAAAAAGAGAGATCGACATGGCGTTAGAAAAAAAGTTTCCAAGAGAAAACATAGATGAGCCTTATCTTCCACCCGTAGAAGAAGTTCTAAGCCTAAGGCAGAAAGGAATGTCAAAGGACCAGATAGCATCTAGTCTTGAACGCGATAATTATTCTCAGAATCAAATTGCTGATGCAATCAACCAAGCAGATATAAAACGAAGCGTTGCAGGCAGCTATCCTTATTCAGAGCAGAACTCAATGAGGCAATTAGAGAACATGGCTCCTTCTCCATCTATGCAGGATATGGAACCATCCACTCAGCCAGACTCACAAGATTATGAAGATTATCCTTCCCAACCTCAATTTCAACAACAACCAATGATGCCAAACCAGTCCAACTACCAGGAAGAGCATGTGGAAGAGCTAGTAGAATCAGTAGTTAATGAGAAGTGGGAAGAGCTTACAGGCAAAGTTGGAGATATTGCAATCTGGAAGGAAACCACAAGAAATGAGCTTGAAGCCATAAAGCAAGAGATCCTCAGGATGGGGCAGAGAATGGAAAATCTCCAAAGAGCCGTTATTGGTAAGGTTAATGATTATAATAAAGACATTCAAAACATGGGCACAGACATAAAAGCATTAGAGCAGGTATTGCAAAAAGTCCTTGGCCCATTAACTACAAATGTTAAAGAGCTTTCTAAGATAGCTGAAGTGATTAAGAGAAAGAGAGAATCGTCAAAAAAGAAAAGATAATTTCTAGCTACCGCCTCCGCCACCTTTTGGCACTATTAATCTTATTGCCTGGCTTGCTATTAGAAGTATGAATATTGCTCCAAGCATTCTTGGATGGAATATTATCTTTCCTACATCAACAACCACTCCTCCCTGGGTTGTATCTCCTCCTCCAAAAATAGCCTGGACCTCTTCTCCAAATATCTGTGTCATTCCAAATAAGAATATGCCTAGGATAACAACAATTATAGTCCAGTACACGCTCGGATAGGCAATTACAGAGTTTATTTGCTCATCTTTTACACCCAGGAACATAAATGTCATGAACATAATCATCAAGAATATCAAGAATACGATAAACCAAGGAGTAGTCAGCTGTATAAGCTTAATAGCACTTGGAGTAAACAAGAACAAGACAGCTATGGCAAATGCCGCAGCTATGTTTACATTATGGTTTTTTAATATGTTTGTCTTTTCCAATATAGCATAAGATATAACGAGAACTAACAAAAATGAAAATACTGGCAGGAAAAATTTTAATAATCCTGTGTCAAGTATTGTTGCCATTATTTCTTACTCCTTGTAAACCAATCCATAACCTCACTCAAGGGAGTCCCTTTAACCGTAGGATCTCTTATTACAAGCCATATGACTAATGCTGTAACTCCTATCAATGTCAAGCTTCCTACATCCTGCAGGAAGAATAAATCTTGCAGCCATGGAGGAGCGAAAAATGAATCTGCTGTCAACGCCCAACCAACAAATATGAATGAGATAATCGCTGCAGCAAGCAGCCATCCCCCTGTAAATCCTGAAAACTCAGATCCGCCAAATATGCCTACAAGCAATAAGAACATTAAAGATATTACCACAAACATGCTTACGTTAGGCAAGAATCTCTGTATAAGGAAAACAATATCCTGGTTTCTTACAGCCAGTGCCCCAATGATAAAAGCTACGATGGCATTGAAGTTCTTGCTTCCAGTTCCAAGTATCTTAGTTTTCTGCAGTACAGCAAACACTAACGTAAATACCAATAAGAAAGGCAAAGCTACATGAAAGAATCCTATATTTTCCCAGTCACTCAACAATTTAAATAATGTAAATGCCATCTTCAGCTCTTTTTTGGCTCTCTAACAATGAATATTATTGCAGCGACCAACGCCCCAACAATGATTATTGTCGAAACAGCTCCAGCTCCAGTTCCTATATTCTCACTTATCCAATCCCATGTTATCCTTAAAAAGCTATCTCCTCCCTCTGTCTCCACCGCTCCCAAGAAAATGAGCAAAACTCCTGTGAGAATAACTATTGCCAAGAATCCCTTCCAGGCCTTGCTCTCGGCAAAGTAATCAAATTCTTTGGTTGTAAAGAAGCTGCCTACAAGCAACAGTAAACTTACGATAACAATCAGCACCAATGCTATCTGCGGCAAGGAAGATCTTAAGGTTACAACAACCTGTTTGGTAATAACAACAAACAATGCTATGGAAAATGCAACTATTGCATTAAGGTTCTTCTTAGTTTTCTTATCATCATCAACACCAAGTATCTTAGTCTTCTCAAGAACAGCGAATACTATGGTAAAAACGAGCAAGAATGGCAATACAACATCAAAGAATCCCAGTTCGTCTAAGAAATTTAAGGAATTTTCCAAAGGAGATGCCATATAGATATCTACTTTGGATTAATATTTAAACATTTCTATATGTTCTGCTATATAGAATCTGGCAAGAATTTTATAAGCTTTCTAGCATCTATCTTATAAGCCCTGACAAAAGAATCATCTACGTGTGCATATAATATACCAGAATTCTTGTTTAGTCTAAGAAAATCACTTGCAAATGTTATTGTTCTTGCTTCCGGATCGCTTATCAAAGGTTTGCTAGATATCCAAGGTATTTCTCCTGTTCTTGGATTGAAAAGCATCAAACCTATAGAGAATCTGCCAAATATTTTCTGCCCATTAACTTCTTTAGTTTTCTCCCTCCCATTGACAATTCCAACAAGTAAATCTTTATGGCTTATGAAACTCTCGGGAAATATTGGTCCAGGCGAAAGATGCCCATTAGCCCAAGCATATCCTAATTTAGTTGGGTCAGCAACAGTCTTCAAGAATTCCCATGACCTTCCCATATCTTTGGTTTTTGCAGCTATAATAGTGCTTGCTCTCTCATTTCTTAATCCAGACCAATATCCACTCTCGACAAGATTTACTCTTCCAAAATCAAAAACTTTAGGAGAGATTGCTACTTCTTTAAATCCAACCACTACCTCAATGTTGCTTAAGTCCGATAATACCGGCTCAGTTGCTGCAAGACTATCCAAATCTTCGCCTTCTGCATGCCCAAGATATGTTACAAATTCATCTTCATTAATCAATTTGTATGCAATCGTGTAGTAAAGGTGTATTTTATTTTCTTCATCTATCCATATATCCGGGTCTTCCAATCCCATAAACATTAACCCACTCTCGCTATTTTTCCTTACTATCTTTTCTACTCCATTAATCTTAAGTTCTTTTACTCTTTCCCACTTCAATCCATCTTTGCTCTTAACAATATACAATTTGCTCTGGTCAACATATCCGGGGATAGCAACATCGCCTTCTCTCCTTACAATCTCGCGAACAACTCCAAGTTTATTTTTCTTCTTATCTTTAAGAACAGACAAAGCCATTACAGGCCTGTCTGCTTTATAGACAGGCACGCTATAAACTTGTACAGCGGAATTAAGTTTTTTCCAAGCCATAAGAAAGTTAACTAATCAAGAATTTATAAGGTTACTGAAAAATTAAGCTTGCATCTGTGTCTGCTCTTTAGTAGGCTCATCATAGCTTGGTATTGCAGCCTTGCTGATTATCATAACATCCCCAATGCTTCTCACAAGTTGATGCGGGACTATTACACCTTTAGCTCCACCTAGGATTTTATCAAGAATAGAATTTCTTGTTGCCCTGAC
The DNA here is from genome assembly GCA_964609195.1 of Candidatus Woesearchaeota archaeon. Taxonomy (GTDB): domain Archaea; phylum Nanobdellota; class Nanobdellia; order SCGC-AAA011-G17; genus CAZSRE01. The sequence continues at coordinate 9,099 of CAZSRE010000013.1, forward strand.
TCTCCATCCGCTTACCTTATTACCCAATAATATTCCTTCTTCAATAGTGCCAAATAGCTCTCCTGTCTCAACATAAACTTCCATATTATAGGCGTCAGTCACTTTCCTTGTTCTCAACATCTTTTTTAACCTCCACTAAATTCAAGCAAACATTTTTAAGTTTAAATACTTTTCTATACTATTATGCAATCTTACAAAAATCTAGTTCTATTGGGTACATCTCATATATCTATAGAAAGTATCAAGGAAGTTGAAGCAGCCATTAAGCATTATAAGCCGCATACCATAGCACTAGAGCTGGATCTTCCCAGGTTTAACTCTCTTGTCTATCATCGTAAGAAAAAATTAAGGTTGAAAGATATTAAGCATATAGGTTTCAAAGGCTACATCTTCAATCTCATAGGCGCCATAATAGAAAAGAGGCTTGGTAAGATTGTTGGCACGTCTCCAGGAGATGAGATGAAGGCTGCAGTCAAATTAGCTTTCGAAAACAAGCTTGAAATTGCATTGATAGATCAAGATATCAGAATAACTTTAAAGAATATTTCTGCTAGGATGACTTTCAGGGAAAAGTTAAGGTTCCTTGGAGAGATATTCGCCTCTGCCATATTCCCAAGCAAGATTAAGATAGATCTCAGAAAGGTTCCCAGCAAGGAAATAATCAGCAAACTAACCAAGCAGCTAAAATTACGCTATCCTTCCCTCTATTCATCGTTAATAGTGGATAGGAACATAATTATGGCAAAACGCTTATATACCTTGATGAATACCAATAAAAAGGTGCTTGCGATAGTTGGTGCAGGTCATGAAGAAGAGATACTCGATCTGATAAAACAGGAAAAGGGTGGTACAAAATACAAATTAACTTTACTAAAACCGAGATAAAGCATTTGGCAGCATCTTTACTAGCAATTACTTTCGCTCTCGCTTTTGATGATAAAAGTACATCATTTCAACTTAGCTTTTGGCTTACAAATTTCTTAAGGATATTATTGATAGTAATCTTCTCGGTCTTGGCAAGAGAGATAGTCAGGAAACTTGTTGCTTCTCGCTATGATTGCGTTACAGAATACAGAATATGGGAGATGGAAAGGATTGGCATAGGTAGGCATACAAGGCTTCCTAGAAAGTTTCTCGGATTTACAATACATACTCTCCCAATAGGTGTAATCCTCCCAATTTTAATAGCATTTATATCAATTGGAAAGATCCCATTTATCGCATCGGGGGTATTTATAGTTTCAACTCAGCTTATCCACAGAGTCGGTAAAAAATATATTCATTTAACAGAGTATGAAGAAGCTAAAATAGCGCTATCTGGTATATTAACCAGTCTAGGAATAGCATTTTTATTCAAGTTCCTGACTCCATTTAATCCTGCATTAGGTGAAGTTGTAACAATCAATGCCTTGCTTGCATTCTTCCATATGCTGCCTTTAGCCGATCTAGACGGTGCTAAAATATTCTTTGCAGGAAAAACATTCTATGTGTTTAACATGGTATTTGTAATTGCCTCTGCATTAATGCTATCTCTATTTGGTACAGTTGCCACAATAATTCTGGCTATAATCTTCGCAATAATACTCGCAGCAAACTATCATTATTTCTTAGTTTACAAGTAGTAGAAAGGTTTTTCAATCTAGCTATTAATCTAATAATTATGTACGAACTACTTAATCTCCATCCTAGAGAATATCAGAAAAGCATAGTAGCCACATGCATGTCAAAATCATGTCTTGTTGTCCTACCTACCGGAACTGGCAAGACAGCTATATTTCTTTTGCTTGCAATCTCAAGGTTAAATAAGTTCCCGGATTCAAAGATATTACTCTGCTCTCCAACCAAGCCATTATGCAACCAACATCTAACAACAATACTCGAACATATCAATATTGAAAAAGACAAAGTTGCCTTGCTGACAGGTGCAACTAATCCTGAAGAAAGAAAAGCAATCTGGGATTCTTCTAAAATAGTTGTTGCCACTCCCCAAACAGTTGAATCAGATCTGGAAAGAGGCAGCATCTCGCTAGAGAACTATTCTCTTGTCTGTATAGATGAAGCGCATAGGTCCAGGATGAAATATGCAAATACAATCATAGCCTCATCTTATACCTCTCAAGCAAAAAATCCATTAATCCTGGGATTAACAGCATCTCCCGGAGGTACAAAAGATAAAATAACAGAAATTTGCAAAAATCTCAATATAGAGGCTGTCGAGATCAGAAGCGAAGAAGACCTGGATTTAAAAGATTATGTTCAAAAGAAAGATATAGAATATGTAAAGGTAGATCTTCCAAAAGAGCTTCTTGATGTCAAAGCAGTGTTAAGACAGCTATATCTTGATAAGATTACTGAACTTAGAAAATATGGGTTAACAAAGCCAGCAAGCATAGTTTCAAGAAAAGACTTGCTAAGCATGCAAGCCATTCTGAGAAAAGAGATAGATTCTGGAAATGCCACGGCATTCTGGGGCATTTCTCTTGTAGCACAGGCAATGAAGGTTGATCATTCTATCGAGCTGCTTGAAACACAAGGCATTAATCAATTAAAAAAATACCTGTCTTCATTATCCAAAGAACAAACAAAAGCAGCAAAAGCCATTCTAAAAGATAATAATTTTCTGAAAGCCACAGGCCTAATTGAGAATTTAAGCGACTTAGAGCATCCAAAATTAAATGAATTAAAAAATCTTATTCAACAGGAATTATCTTCAGACAAAGAATCAAGAATAATAATATTTGCAAACTACCGAGACACAGTAGAAGAGCTTATATATTTTGTTTCAAAAATAAAAGATGCCTCTCCGATTAGGCTAGTTGGTCAAAAGCTTGGCATGACCCAAAAACAGCAGATAGAAGCTATTTCAAGATTTGAATCAGGCATTAATAATGTGCTTATAACTACATCTATTGGAGAAGAAGGCTTGTCTATAAAAGAAGCAAACCTTGCCATATTCTACGATAGTGTGAGCTCGGAGATAAGGTCTATCCAACGCTCTGGAAGAGTAGCAAGGGTAAAACCCGGAAAAATTGTTTTTTTAATCACCACAAATTCAAGGGATGAGGCATATTACTGGACAGCTAAAAGAAAAGAAAAGATAATGAAGAAAACCTTATATACGATGAAACAGAAAAATGAGATTCAATCCAAGTTAAACAATGACAAAGATAATAATAGACCATAGGGAAAGAAAATCTGGCATAGTGGAAGAGTTCGAAAAGCATGGGATAGAAACTGAGGTCAGGCAGCTTATTTCTGCAGATTTCGTATTACAAACAAGAAACAGCAAGAACGAAATCCATACGATTGGTGTGGAAAGAAAAACGCAGAACGATTTTATCAATTCCATTATGGACAGAAGGATTATTACTCAGCTTAATATGCTGAAAGAGCATTTCTCAATACCTTTATTGATAATTGAGGGAGATGAAAATCTCTATACATTACGCGACTTCCATCCTAACGCAATTCGAGGCATGCTGGCCTCTATAGCCATAGACTTTCAAGTCCCTATGCTATACACTAAAAATTACAAAGATACAGCCTCTGTGCTGGCGGTAATAGCCAACCGCCTGGAAAAAGGCAAGCACCACATCAGTCTCCTAGATAGAAGAAAGCCATTGACCTTAAAAGAGCAACAAGAATATCAGATAGAATCTCTCCCAGGAATAGGCCCAAATCTGGCAAAATCATTGTTAAAGCACTTTGGCAACATACAGGCAATAGTTAATGCAACTAAAGAAGATCTTATGAAAGTAGATAAGCTTGGTCCAATAAAATCAAAGAAAATCAAAGAAGTGTTAAACTCAATTTATCGTCCAGATACTAACTAAGCTTATATCTCTCGACTACACTATATCTAGGTCCGTCTTTTGTAAGCTGACTTTTTATCAAACTAAATTCTCCAACATTTATATTTATCTTCTCTACCTTTATCATTTTCAAACTTTCTAATAAATTTTTATCTGTTCTCTTTACCCTACCTAAAGTTATATGCGCACTAAATCTCTGCTCGCCTTTTAATATGTCAAGCAAGCTTTCATCTACTTTTTTCTGCAGGTTAATGACCTTTTGCTCATCATCCACACCTATCCAGATAACTCTAGGTGAATTTTCCTCTGGAAAACATCCTGTTTTTGATAATTTAAAGCTGAACTTATCAGAGTTTACCTTGCTTAGGTTATTTTTGATTTCTTCTAATAATTTACCTTCTACATTTCCTATAAACTTAAGCGTTATGTGTATATTTTTCTTGGCAACCCATTTTATCTTAGCATTTCCTAAATCTATTTTCTTTTGCAGGTCGTAAAGATAATCAAGAACATTATCTGGCAGGTTAATAGCCACAAACAATCTCATCTACATCAGCTCAGCAATTATCTTTGCCCCAACCCTGGATGTAATATTATTAATGTCTTTTTTAGGGTTAATCTCTACAACATCTATTCTTGAGATGTTTTTGAGCAGCTTTAATCTATGAAGATAATAAACTAAACCCCTCACACTCATCCCGCCTGGCTCCGGGTATCCTGTGCCTGGAGCAAATGCAGGGTCCAATACATCAATATCAATAGATATGTAAAGCCCGTCAAATTTCCTGGCAAATTCCATAACATCATTGCAGACATTTTCTGAGTTTTCGCATACGCCTTTTATAGGATAGAATTTTATCTTGTTATCTTTCAGATATTCCATCTCTTTCCTATCAGCATTCCTAATTCCCAGTAGGGCAACGTTTTCTTTTTTTAGAATTCCATCTTTAATCAAGCACCTTAGCCAATCTTGATGGCTTGGGAATTCAAACAGCTCATAAACATCCGGATGAGCATCAAAGACTATTATGCCAGGATTCTTGAAATGCCTTGCAAATCCTTTAAAAGAATGATAAGTTATAGAGTGGTCTCCTCCAACAAAAACCTTTCCGTCGCTGCTCTCTAGTATCTCGTTACCATCTTCTAATTTTTTCCTAGGTATGCTTTCAACTTGGATTTCTTCTTTTCTAAATTGCTCATTAAGGTAGATGTCATCTAGCTCTTTAACAACTAAATCAGGTGCTAACTCAACACCATCAGCCTTTTCTAGTGCTCCATAATTACTTGGCACTTTAACGATTTTCATATAGCATTTTCCATTAACGCTTTTCTAAAGGGTTAAGTATTTAAATGTTTATTATTAAATTTAGGCAGAGGTGAAGGAATATGCATGGAAAAGAAAACAATATTCAACATCTCGCTTACAGCCTCTCTACTGGGAATTCTTTTGTTGTTGCTTGTATCTGAAAACTTAAATGCTAAGCAGATAACGATTGATTCTATAACGCGAAACCATATAGACAAAGATGTAATAGTCCTTGGCAGCATTTCATCAATAAACAAGCAAGGAAGTTTAACCTTGTTAAAGGTTAAAGATGAAACAGGTAAGATAGATGTAGTAGTTTTCAAATCAAGAGATTTAAGTTTAAGATATGGAGATCAAATTGAGATATACGGGAAAGTAGCTCTATACAATGATAAATTAGAGATAATTGCAAAGTCTATAAAGATGCTTTAATTTCAAAATAGGTTGATTATATCTCTAAATATTTTCTTAAAAAATATGATTATAGCATTATTCTCTAAAACAGCTGCGCCAGTAATTGCAGGGTTATTTTCCCGACTATCAAGTTCTAATGTCTGAACTAATTGATCTTTGCCATCTTTTACCATGACATATACCTTATACCTTCCACCTTCACCTGCATTAAAACTATGTTCATATATTGCCTTATTACCACTTCCCTCTGCAAATGCTGCAGCGTTATAATCACTTATTACTCTTTCAGAATCAAATTCTAATTTTACAATTTTAACATTTACACTAGAAATATCATCTTTGCCGTTAGCATCTTCTATCTCAATCTTAACAAAGACGTCATCGCCTTTATCTGCATAGCTCTTAATGTTTCTAAAATTTTCATCTCCATATGCAGAGATCTTCACGATAGGCAGAACATTAGGCACTTCAAATACGCCTGCAGCAGTTATGCCGGCTGCTTTTGCAGTATAAATTAGGCTAAAAGAGATTAAGATAAGAGCTATTAAAACATGATTTATTTTCATACGATAAAGCAATATATAAGCTTATATATATTTCTATCTTGTTTAGTGAAGGTGATAGGAAAAGTGCATTAGGATTGATAGATCTAGCATTCGCATTAATTTTTGGTTTTCTAGCTGGCACCATCTCTGGTTTAATACCTGGGATACACATAAATCTTATTTCTGCATTAGTAATCGCTGCTCTGCCTGTATTGTCAGCATATTTTAGCCATATTGCATTAGCTATGTTCATTATTGCAATGTCTATTTCACACATATTTCTAGATTTTATACCTTCATGTTTTCTTGGAGTGCCAGAAGGGTCTACTATCTTATCAGTATTTCCTGCCCATAGGTTACTTTTAAAAGGCAGGGGGTACGAAGCGACAAGATTATCTGTCATAGGTAGCTTTTTAGGAATTATAGCAATAGCAATACTAACGCCAGTTATATTTTACCTGACAAAAGATTTCTATCCGATAATTAAAGATTATATTGCCTATATCCTAATAATTGCATCTATAATCCTCATAATAAAAGATAAAAGAAGCAGGTTTTTCGCCTTTGTAATCTTCTCTCTTTCAGGCATTCTCGGATTAACTGTTTTAACTATGCCTAACATAAATCAACCATTACTTCCATTGCTCTCCGGACTATTCGGCATTAGTATACTAACTCTAAGTATCATTAATAACACAAAGATTCCATCTCAAACAAATGCTTATGACAAAATAAACAAAAAAGAGACTTCTAAGGCAATAGCTTCAGGTTTAGTTGCCTCTTTGCTCATAGGTTTTCTTCCAGGCATGACCAGCTCAGAGTCTGCTATATTAGCAACAAGCTTCTTTAAAAGAATAAAGCTAAGGACATATCTTATATTGCTCGGCGCAATAAACTCTATGGTAATGGTTCTAAGCTTCATCGCGGTATTGTCTATAGCAAAAGCAAGGTCAGGGTCTGCGGCGGCAATCCAGACAATAATCAAAAATATAAGTTACTCTCAAATGCTTCTATTTATAGTCATCTCCTTGATTATAGCAATTCCCGCTGCATTTTTGACATTATACCTGGCAAAAAGAGCCTCAAATCTGATAACTAAGGTGAACTATAGAAAGTTATGTATATCTGTAATAGCACTAATAACCTTATTGGTTGCAATAATCTCAGGGCCATTAGGTATTCTGATCTTGCTAGTCTCTTCTTTTCTGGGCATGCTGCCTTCCTTGCTGAATATAAGGCATAGCCATTTGATGGGCTGCCTAATCCTACCAGTTATTGCATTCCTTCTTATGTAGATTTTGAAGTCTATAAAAGCTTAAATATGCCTAATTCTCCAAGTAAACCATGGGTTTTTTCGATATATTCAGTAGGAAAAAGCAAGAAGCTGTAGTAACATTGAAACTTGAAGATATAGAAGGGTATATTCTAAGCAATATCAACCTAAAAACAGCTTCATCTAAAAAGATAGAGCAATTCTATGAAAAGCTTTCAAGAGAGCTAGAATCTACGAGAGCGAATCTTAATCTGCTTGCTATTGCTGACATTAAAGACAAGGTTCCTGACAAAGCAAGAGTCAGGGTTTTAGGTAACAGGGATTCATATGTCAAATCTCTCCAGCTATTCCTCCAATCAATACAGGTTCCAGACGTAGCTGATCAAGAAATAGCATTAAATTTCTGTAATGGTCTAAATTTTAACCTAAATAAGTTCGGTGAATCTACTAAAAAGAATTTTTACATATCTGAGCAATTGTTCGGAATAGAATTGGACAAAGTTAATCAAAATCTGAGAGTTATAAGCACAACCGTAAATCTTCTTAAGGAAGAGTTAGAGAAAGAAGATGTTATCATCATAAAGAATCTTAGGCAGAGAGTCTCATCCCTGAGAGAAAAGAAATCTAAATTTTCAGACCTAAATGCCAGGATTACTGATCTTGAAAAAAAGCTAGATCCATTCGTAAATGCTAGAAGCCAGGTTGAAGAAGATATCAAAGAGATGAAATCTAGCAAAGAATATGAGATATATGAAAAGCTATTTAAGGATAAAGCTGCTATAGAAAGAAAAATGAAAGGTCTTGAGCTGGATGTTCTAGAGATCTTCTCTCAATTGTCAAAGGTAATAAAGAAATATAATAAAAACAAAAAGATTAAGCTACTTGATTCATATGTTGAGTCTCCATTTGAAACATTGCTCCAAGATATAAACTTGGAAATCACTCATCACTTGAAAGATGTTGAACAGGCAATTAATTCTGATGAGGTCCAATTAAAGGGGAAAGCCAAGGAAAAGATGTTAAAAACTCTCTCAATCTTAACGCCCCAATATCATACAAACGTTTCATCACAGTATGCAGACTTAAAGTCACAATTTATGGGCATGAAAAGCAGAATGTTTTCTTCAAGGTTAGCTGAAGAAGAAATGCGCCTGTCTTCAAGGTTAGATTCTACAAACTCAAACATAAAGCTATACGAATTAGATATACAGCAATTAAAGAAGATAAAGGACAAGATGGACATAGTGGAAGATAAAAGAGTAATAATCAATCTTTTAACAAAGCTGACAAATAAAGAATTTACAATAATATTAGAATAATTTTATTTTCTTGATTAAACTTCTTCAAAAAGTTTGTTTTCCCTCAAGGCTATTTTCGTCAACGTTTTCTTAAAAGGTTGAGGCTTGTTTTCCGTGAAGGTTTTTT
>CAZSRE010000014.1:0-17624 GCA_964609195.1 Candidatus Woesearchaeota archaeon
GCAGTTTATTTAATAATCGGGATAATCCTGGATGCTGCGATAACTGTTCCACTGTTTGTAAAGTCATATTCTTTCTTTATGGATACTGAATTGCTTATAGGCTATCTGATAGGCATACTCTCTGTAATGTTTGTAGGAACCTTTAGGAAATAAATACGATTGACAGACAGTTAAGTTTTTAAATTTTTGCAGACAATAATACAGCATGGCATCACTAATAGGAATATGCGGAGCAACAGGAACTGGGAAAAGCACCATATGCAAGAAATTAGAAAGAGAGAATGCAGATTACAGGCATCTGGCACTGGATAATTTCTTCAGAGGAAAAGACAGCTATAGAAGAGTAATTGGTTATGCTAATATGGAACAACCAGACTGCACAGATTTTGATTCTGCTTTTCTAGCACTTTACAGCCTTAAATCAGGAAGCAATGTTACCATACCAAAGTTTTCAAAGTCAAAAGATTCTGTTGTTGGAGAGAAAGTAATAGAGCATGGGAATGTAATATTAGTAGAAGGATATCATGCATTCTATGATGCCAGGATAAAGACAATATTAGACTTAAAATTATACTTGAAAGCTGATGAAGAGACAATCAAAAAAAGAAGGCAGGAAAGAGATGTAATATGCACAGATGAGTATTTCCATAATATCATATTGCCAACTTACAGAGAATATTCAAAAGAATATGAAAATATGGCAGATGTAAAGATAAATGCAAATAGAAGCTTAGAAGAAGTGGCTAATGATGTTAAAAATAACATAGATAGGTATATAAGTTCAGTTAAGCTTTTAAACACTAGTTTGAGGTAGATAAAGCATGATAGAAACAAGTAAGGTTAAACAAGCAATAGAGAAGGCTATTCCAGGCAGCAAGGCTAGTGTGACCAATGCTATAAAAGATGGACAGCATTATGAGATTACAGTGCAATCTGATAGTTTTAAGGGAAAAAGCCTGGTAGAGCAACACAAGATGGTTCATGACTCTATAAAAGAATTAAGGCAGCATATGCATGCTGTTGTCATCCATACAGAGCTTTCTTTAGAAAAGAAACCTCGGAAAGAAAATTCTGAAAAAACACAGAAAGAAACTAGAGAAGGAATAAAAAGTCCTGCTGCTAACCTAAAAGAAATGGTAAGAGAGGCTATTGCACATAATGATGTTACTGTATTTATCAAGGGAACCCCTAGCCAGCCATTATGCGGATTTTCTGCCAAGGTTGTTTACATGCTGAATGAGCTTGGAGTAAAATACAAGTCTGTAAATATATTCGATGATGTCATGATAAAGCCAACATTAGTAGAGATGACTGGATGGCCGACTACACCCCAGGTATTTATCAAGGGAACTTTGATTGGCGGATGCGATATAACAGAAGAGATGTATGCTTCTGGAGAATTGCAGAAGATACTTAAAGATGCAAAAATTCTAGCTTAATTATAGATATTACAATGAATAAGGAAATACCTAAAAGAAGCGGTGGCACCTGGGATGGATCCAGAATATACAAAACAAAAGATTGTGATGATTGTAGGTATCATAGAACTTATAATGGCTATGAACTTTGTGGAGTTGGCATTGCTTTCAAATATCTAACTTTCAGATCTAATCCAATGAGATGCAATTTGGTTGAGAGGCTTCGTGGTTTATGGGAAAGTGATAGGGCTGTACTGTATCTTGATGAGATAATTGATAAAACATAACCCTTTTGGGAAAAGAGTTGAGGGAAAATCTAAAGCATCTTTAATTTATTGGATTTATGACTAACATTCGGAATAATTTTTATTCCATGCTTATCTTTCGTCAATATACCCTGCCCACCAGATTTAATTTTATATTCTTCTACTATCTCGCTTGGTATCCTTACCGCTATGCTATTTCCCCACTTTGAAAACACTATCTCTTTTGCTTTTCTTAATTTTCTGTATTTATTTGCTAAAATACCAAGCTGTTTCATATCCATAATTTCTTCCCCACAATTTGAACATTTAAAAGCTTCAAATTCTATACCATCTTCCTTAATTGTATCTTTTATTGGTTTCATTTCTCCTTTGTTACAGATTGGACATCTCATATTAGTTACCTCGTTCTATAGTTTTTATTAATATTATTTGACCTATTTCCTCACCCACACATATTATTGATTTGCAAACAAATTTTATTCCATGTTTGCCAAATCTCTTTACTTTTCCTGTTTTAATTGCATGATATACTTGATCTGGATAAGCTATGTTTTTCTCTCTTGCGCGTTTAACTGCATGGACTGAAACTATTACTTGCTTGTTTTGAGCATAAAGGTCGTCCATTATGTAGATACATGGATATACATATATATAAAGATTTCTATAATTATTTATGCATATTAAAGCATTTTTAATTTGCCAGTAACCTTGTCTATCAAATCTTCTTTATCCGGACCTATGCCAAGACAAGTAATTGTTGGCTTTTCAAAAAATGTTTTTCCAAGATCTCGGATCAATGATGATACTAGCTTGTTTTTCTTTGCAAGCTTCTCAAACTGCAAAAGCTCTTTCTCATCCTTTACCTTAAGAACAACCTTCTTCATGCCTTGCTTCTCCCAGTCTTCTACAACGTCTTTTGGAGATTTTAAGACTGCAGAGACAGAAGCATGGGAGACTTGGGCTGACATCTTGCCGGCAGGCATCTTCAAGTCTTTCCTTACTAGAATTACCTGCTTCATTTGTAGTAAGGCTTGGAATAGCTTGTATTTGACTTAAATTTATGAGAAAACTCAGATTCCAGCTTTACCATGACTTCGTGGCAGACTTTCCTGAGGTTCCAGTCTGCAGCTTCAGCAGCCAACAAGAATCTAGGAGCCTCCATTCTGGTAACTAATGAGTATTTGATAGCTTTATCTGGCTTGCCTCCTTTAAAATGCTTCTTTGCATGCACTATAAGCTCAAACTTACTTATATCATGATGTTTGATCTTCTTGTAATGATGGCCTACCAACTCTTTTAATGTAGAGCTCTCTTCTTCTGTGAAATCATCTAACCCAAGAAATTTTATTGGCATAGATTAAAGAAAGCATAACATACTTTTATATTTTTCTATAGATGCTTATGCGCATTATGGTTGCTCATCTTCAGGGAGACCGTATCTTTTTGCTTTCTCTTCTTTAGATAATACTGGCTTGCATGTCCATATATTCTCGTAATTTATAGTTTGGGATGGTGACTTAGATTCTGTTATCAGCTTATACAAATCCATATCCTCCCCTTTTCTGTAATAAACTTTTCCATTATCCATAGTATCAGAACCATTTTCTAAAACAATATTCTCTAAAAGCAATGCAGTATTGCCTACTGCTTTTACAAAGCCGAATATATGTTTCCTGTTCTTCTTTTCTATATCTACTGCCTTATCGAGAAATGTTACGTATACATTGTAGTCTGACATAGAACTCTGCATGACAAATTGGTTTTTAAAGCTTATTATAGCATTTATAAGGCTTATAGATCTATTTCATGTGTATTTCGACAATATCATCGTCTTCCAGCTTATGATCTAATCCAGTATTGCTGCCCTGATGCTTCATGCTCCTGCCCCAGACTCTTGCAAACTTAAACTTCTTGATGAAGTCTTTATGAATGACAGATGCCAGGTCCTGTATTGTCGCTCTTTTTTTCAATGCAACTGGCGGGAAATTTGGCTTTTTTCCAGGCTGTTTTGTGAAAATCTTTATTATACTTAGGCTCTTCCAGATTTTATCTGGGAGGTTGTCAAAGCTATCTGGAATAAGAACCTGGATGTTTATGCCGTATAATTCTTTGTCCAGCATCCTTTTCTCTTCTGGATTGTTGAATAGCAATATTATAAGATCTGAGCTTTTTATAATTCCAAGCAACGCCGGTCCGTCTTCTGTCCTTGCAAAATTCTGCACTATGGCTGGAATCTCTATAAGCTGCAGTTTGACTCCATGATAGTCTATAATCCCCTGTTCCGGCTTTCTTGTTGTGTACGGATAAGAAGCAATCTCTGGTCTGGCATTTGTCAGCTTAGCCAGCAATGTTGACTTGCCCGAGTTTGTAGTTCCCACAACGACTATGGTTGCAGCTCCTTCTTTTTTTATGGCAAATTTTGGACGCGAACCTGTCTTCTTCTTTGCCTCCTTCGCTTGCATGGCTTTTAGCTTAGCTATCTTATTCTTGATGTCGGAACGCAAGCTCTCTGCTCCCTTATGGTTTGGAGCAGTGCTCAACATCTCTTCTAAAGCTCTTAGTTTCTCCTCTACTGTATTTGCCTCATCATATTTTTTCTGGGCTTCTGCAAATTCATAGCCTGCATTTATTGGCATTTGCTTAATAAGCCTGGTAGGAATTTATTAACCTTTTGCATGGAAAGCTTATTAAAACAAAGATTATTTTGATGTATATGGCAATCGACATCAATGTTCTATCGCAGGGATTGGTTAGAGTAGCTGGCTTTATAGTCATTATAGTATTGAGCCTTGTGGTTGGAAGGGTAGGAGGAAAGCTTGTAGAGAGGTTGCTGCATGAGTTTGAGCTTAACAGATTCGTGAGAAAAAAAGGGAAAAAGCTTTGGCTTGAGGAAGTTATAGGTGCTATGATAAGATATGGTATCTACATACTTGGAATAGTGCTTGCGTTAAACTATGTAGGATTAGGTCCTGCCATATACAGATTAATTATTGCTGTAATACTGTTATTTGCTATAATACTTATTACACTGAACATAGGCGAGTTTATACCTAATGTTATTGCTAAACTAACAGCTAGGAAATTGCATAATGGGGAGAAGGTTGAGTTTGATGGAATAAAAGGAGAGGTAATTGGAAATAAGATGACGGCATATAGGATAAGAACACTGGATAATGATATAATAGAACTGCCTTATAGCAAGGTTAACAAGCTATTAGGAAATGTATAAACAAAAGCCTTTTAAATAAACTTTATTAAAAGTTTAATCAAAGATAAACCAGGAGATTATAAGAACCTTGGTTCTTACGCGGGGATTCCGGAGCGGTCAAACGGGATAGCCTCAAGACAATCTTCGAGAGATAGCTATTGGCTTAGTGCCTTCGCAGGTTCGAATCCTGTTCCCCGCATAACCCTTTAGGAAAGCGTTAATGGAAAATTAAAAGCTGAAAACATAGGTTCTAATTTAGAAAAGTATTTAAAATTCCTCTTTTACCTATTAACTAAATGAAAGAGGAAAAAATAGGTATTACTATATTGACCATAGTGTTTTTAGCATTAGTCATTAGTTTATTCTTTCTGGTAGAACCAAGATATACAGGTAAGGCTGTTGGACAGTGCAGTGATAGTGACAATGGGCAGAATGTATATATTTCTGGAATAACTTCTGACAGCAATTCATTCTGGGAAGACCAATGCTCCGGGGATAAGCAGGTAGTTGAAGGATATTGCAGCACTGGTGGAGTTAATACTGCTGTCTTGCCCTGTCCTGCAGGATACTCATGCTTAGGTGGATCTTGCGTATATGGTGTTTTGAGCTTTGTCAATGAGACTACAACAACTAGTTCTAGTACAACAAGCACAATAGACACAAGCACAACAACTAGTTCTAGTACAACAAGCACAGTGGACACCAGCTCTAGCACTACAACCAGCATAGGCAATGGCACAAGCAGCACTACGACCAGTATAGGCAATGGCACAAGCACCACTTCCAGCAGCTCGACAAGCAGTTCAACAACGGCAGCATCATCAAGCACATCTAGCAGTTCAACAAGCAGCTCGACAAGCACCACTTCTGCAGACCTGACAGCACAAGTATGTTCACCTGACTGGCAGTGTGGAGATTGGAGTGAGTGTGTTAATGGAGTGCAGGAAAGAACATGCTCGGATATAGAGAACTGCGGATTTGAAGATAAGACAGAGAAGCAGAAATGCACTGTAGAACCTGAAGAAGAAGCAGAAGTGGAATTCACAATTGAATTAAAAGAATTCAACCTGGATTTCTCTAAATTAGAGACAAAGCAATTTGCTGAGCCTAAGGGAAATATATTGACTGTAAGCTTTGATGGAAAAACAGAGCATACTGTAGAGCTTAAAGAGGTAACTGAGGACTCTGTAACATTAATAATAACTTCAACGCCGCAAACAATAACACTAAAGGTTGGAGAGACAAAGAACATTGACGTAAATGAGGATGGTGAGACTGACTTTTCTGTTACACTAAATGAAATAACAGATGGAAAGGCTGGCTTAGACTTCAAGAAGTTAAACGGGGCGGAAGAAGTAGCAAAGCAAGAGGGAGGAATTGCCGGCCCTACAGGATTAGCTGTGGCTGACGGACCAAATATTGGAGGGCTAGCTGCTGCGGTAATATGGAGTGCTGTAATACTTGGAGGAGGACTTTACGGCCTAAATAAATATAAGCCATTATGGTGGCTGAAGACAAGGCATGGAACAGGTGTTGCATGGGAAAATACAAGAGATGCCACTAAATCAGGATTTATAAGAATGAAGTTCGGAATAAAGAATATGTTTGGAAGAAGAGGAATGTGAAAGCTTAAATAGCTTATTTTTTTCTAGACTTTTATGAAAATAATAGATGACCATTGCCATTTGGATTTCAGCAGCAGGCATTTGGAAGATGGGGAGAAGGGAAGGGTTGCCACTTATGAAGATCTTGATAATCTTATCAAGCAGAATAAGAAAGATGGGGTTGCTGCAATTGTCAGCAACGGAACTCATTATGAAAGCAATCTTAATGTCCTGGAATTGGCTAGGAAATATGATATTGTAAGGGCAGCGCTTGGCCTGCATCCAAATTATGTAAAGGACGTGGATGAGAAGGCATTTGAGAAAATAATTGAGCTGATTAAAAAGAACAAGGATAAGATTGTTGCTCTTGGAGAGATTGGATTAGATAATAAGTATCCTGAGAATAATGACAAGAAAAGGCAGAAGAAGTACTTTGCTGAATTCCTAGAGCTGGCTGAGAAATTAAAAAAGCCTGTAATAGTCCATTCAAGACAGGCTGAGCTGGAAACTATCGAGGTAATTGAGAGCTATAAGATGAAAAATGTTGTTATGCATTATTTTGCCGGAAGACAGCATCTAGTAAAAAGAATATTGAAGAATGGATGGACATTGAGCATTCCTACCAACATGGTTAGATTGCAGCAGTTGCAGGATAATGTGGCTATGGCAGACATAAGCCAGATAACTACTGAGACAGATGGGCCATTCTTAAGCCCGCATAAAGACATTCAGGTAAATGAGCCAAGGTTTATAATAGAAAGCCTGCGAAAGATAGCTGAGATCAAGAAGATTAATCTGGAAGAAGCAGCTGAGCAGATCTATAAAAATTATAAAAGGATATATGAAAAATAGTACTTAATGACATAAAATTATTTAAATACTAGACCCTAATATTTTTTATGGCTTTAGAAAATATAATTAAATGCTGCGATACTAAACTAGAATTTGCGCCCTTTATAGGAATGTCGCCTAATGTTTTTATTGAAATTGAAGAATCTTTTTGTTCAATATGCGACACTTATTATCAGAAATCACCTGGAAAAGATTTTGCTTTTAAAGCAGTGGAAGAAGATGAAGAAGGAATGTTTCTATATGAATGCACAAAAGATGGTGGTGAGATAAATACAACATTTTTGTATGGGGGGGGTTACTCTTGGTTTTTTCCTTATTGCAGAAAGCATGAAAAGCCAGAATATAATATTGGCAATGCAAGAAAAGTATATCCTGAAAAACCCACATTTCCATTAACCAAAACTATAATGTAAATGATATCTTTATAAATTCTATTTTAGCCTTAAATATGTATGATTAAGAAGATTTTATTTTACAAAGAGAACAAGTTCTACTGGGAGAAAGGAGATCTGCATAACCAGTTTGGAATGATAAATGAGAAAGATGTAGCAAATGCAAAATCTGGAAGCCATGTAAAGAGCAACATTGGAAAAGAGTTTCTTGTTATAGATGCTAGCATACTTGACAATATGGAGAAAATTAAACGCGGGCCTGCTGTAATGATCGCCAAGGATATTGGATGGCTGCTTGTCAATACTGGAATTGATAAAGAAAGCATTGTATTGGAAGCTGGAAGCGGTTCTGGAATGCTTGCCATTAATTTGGCTAGATTCTGCAAGAAGATAATCAGCTATGAGAGAAATAAAGATTTTTATGATATAGCCAAGAAGAACATTGAAGATCTTGGAATGACTAATGTTGTTATGAAGAATAAAGATGTAAATGAAATAGATGAGAAAAACATTGATGCTTGCTTCCTGGATATGCTAGAGCCTTGGCTGGCTTTGAAAAATGTCCATGCTGCATTAAAACCAGCTGGTTATGTTGCTTGCTATGTAACTAATGTAAATCAGCTAAGCAAGGTTGTGGAAGAGCTTGGAAATGCAGGATTTATGATGGAAAGGGCTGCTGAAGTAATAGAGAGAGAATGGCATGTTGATGGATTAAAAGTAAGGCCTGTAAGCAGCATCATAGGCCACACAGGATTCTTGACTATAGCAAGGAAGATATGATTATTTTTTCCTGAAAAACTGTTTCAAAAATGTGTACCTCTCGAGTATTGTCTTTCCTGAATAAATCTGCTTAAAACCATTATTGCAAAACAAATTTCTGACTTCTTCCTGGGTGTAATATGAGAACCATCTTTGGGTTCCTGGATATCTTTCATCGGCTTCAAAGCCTTCTCCCTGGCCTTCTTTCAAAGCAACTGCCATAATTCCATTTTTCCTTAGAATCTTATGAAGATTGCTGACAACCGGCTGGATATTTGCTTTTGGGATATGCAAAAGAGAAGCATATGCCCATATACCACTAAAGCACTTATGTTGGAAATCCAACTGTTCGATATCCATAACTCTTGCGTCCAATCCCTTTTCTTTGCATAACCTGACCATCTCGCTTGAAGAATCCACACAAATAACATCCAAGCCTCTTCGTTTTAAATAGGCAGCATGATTTCCCGGGCCTGAGCCAAGATCCAAAATTTTGAGTCGTTTGTCTCTAACTAATTCTGAAAAATATTCAGCTTCTGCCTTGACATATTTATTGAAGTGTTCCTCGAACTTTGCGTCAAATTCCTTTGGAAAAGAATCATAAGCCTTTATAGTATCTGTCTTATAGTCATCCATCTGTTAGTTCCTCCTGATTGCTATTTTTAAAGATTATTGTTCCAGAAAGGCAACCATTTAGAAAAGCGTTGACGGAAAAATAGGGAAAAGGTTTAAAAGGGGCTATTTCTGAATTAGCATTATGAATGTTTACGTTGTTGATACTAGCGCAGTAATTGAAAAAGCAATATCCAAGCTAATCAAGGAAGGAGAGGTAAAGGGTAGGATAATAGTGCCTATGGCTGTTATTTCTGAGCTGGAGAATCAGGCAAATCGTGGGCATGAAATAGGCTTTATCGGACTAGAAGAACTGCAGGAAATAAGAAAATTACCAGGAGTAGAGATTGAGTTCTCTGGAGAAAGGCCAAATGAAATGCAGATAAAGTTTGCCAAGTCTGGATATATAGATGCTATGATAAGAGAGATAGCTTTCAGAGAGAAAGCTATATTGATTACAGCAGACATGGTGCAGGCAGAGTCTGGAAAAGCATTTGGATTAAAGGTTATGCACATTAAAACTAGGCCTGTAAAGGAAAAACTTACTATTGAGAAATTCTTTGATGATAGGACTATGAGCGTTCATCTTAAAGCTAATTGCAATCCTATGGCTAAGAAAGGGGCACCTGGAAACTGGAAGCTTGAGCAAGTTGATGAGAAGAAGCTTTCAAGCGAAGAGATACAAGCAATTGCCAAAGAGATAGTGGAGAAATCAAGAGTAGACCCTGAAACTATGGTAGAGATATCAAGAAGAGGAAGCACTATAGTGCAGTATAAAAATTATAGGATTGTGATTGTCAAGCCGCCTGTAAGCGATGGATGGGAGATTACAGCTGTAAGGCCATTGAAAAAACTTAATATTGAAAATTATAAGTTGCCAGAGGCTTTAATGAACAGGATTAAAGAGAAATCTAGAGGTATTATAATCTCTGGAGAACCAGGATCGGGTAAAAGTACATTTTGCCAAGCACTTGCTGAATTGTATATGGGTATGGGAAAAGTTGTCAAGACAATAGAAAGCCCTAGAGACCTGCAATTACCAGATGAAATAACACAATATTCAAAGAACTTCACTTCAAGCGAAGAGATTCATGACATCTTATTTTTATCTCGTCCAGATAATATAATCTTTGATGAGATGAGGGATACTCCTGATTTTGAATTATATATTGACTTAAGATTGGGTGGAAGTGAGTGCATAGGTGTATTGCATGGAGCTAGCCCTATAGATGCTATCCAGAGATTCATTTCTAGAATGGAAGTTGGAATGATACCTAGTGTTGTCGATACTGTACTGTTTATCCAGGCAGGAAAGATAGCTAAGGTGTATAGCCAGGCAATGATTGTTAAAGTTCCTACTGGGATGACAGAAAGCGATCTATCCAGACCAGTAGTTGAAGTAAGAGACTTTGAGACAGACAAGCTAGAATATGAAATATACAGCTATGGAGAACAGACTGTTGTTATTCCTGTCTCTGGCAACAAGAAGACTGCTAGCCAAGAGATTGCTGAGAAATCTATTGAAAAAGAGATTAGGAAATATTCTAGAGATGCTAAGGTTGAAGTTGTTGGGGATAATAAGGCAATTGTGTATGTGCCTGAGGAGGACATGGCAAGGATAATCGGCAAGAAGGGAGTAATGATAAATCAGATAGAAAAAGAGATTGGGATGCATATTGATGTAAGAGAGTTAATAGCGGATAAGCAAGAAGCAAAGTATAATGTCAGTGAGCGCGGCAATAATCTAATTTTCTTTGTTCAGGACAAGATAGGGAATAAAGTTGATTTCTTGGTTGATGGCAGTTATTTGTTTACCGCTATTGCTGGAAAACGTGGAGAGATTAAGGTAAATAAGAAGAGCGATATTGGAAAGAAGCTGGTTTATGCGCTTGATAATAAAAGGAATGTAGAGTTGAAAGCTTGATAGTGTTAATTAAGAAATAAGATATATTTATACTGGGATAATCTCCAGCCATGGCCTGTCTGCAGCTCCGCTGTATTCTTTTGATCTCCACTTTGTTGAATCTGTGGATGTAGTGTATAAAGCAAAACTATAAACGCCATTTCCGGTTACAGCAGGAGCTACATCAAATACATAGAAAGTATTTAGTGCGGTCGGACCTTGTGTAGCAAGCAATTGGCCATCTATAGCTGGCCTGTTATTCCAGTTTACTGTTGATTCCTGCCATGATGTATCTGATACCGAATGTATTTCTGCGCATGGCCTGGTTGTGTCAAAGCATTCTCCAGATGTTGTGCTGACTGTCTTTAGATGAAGCTTAGCACTTGAAATTGGAGTAGATAATCCGGCTACATTGAACTTTAAGTAAATAACATATGAAGTTGAACCGCTGATCAATTTTAATTCTGTGGAAGATCCATAGTTTGTAGTTGGCAAGCTGCTGTCTACATAGCTGTCATCTGTTGGAGCAAATGATAGAGCACCTCCAATAATTGTTGTTGTAGCTGAGGTTGTTCCTACAGAAGTTGTGGATGTAGATGTTGTTGTAGATAATGAGGTTGTGGATGTAGATGTTGTTGAGGTTGAGGTTGATGGAGTTCCTATTGCAAATGAGTCTACTACATCTCCTATATTACAAGTTATGTCATTTTTTCCAGCGCTTGCTGGCCCACAAATAAATTCGCCTTGTATCCCTGTTGATGTGAAGGCAAGCTTTAATGCTCCATGATACATTGCACGGAATGCTGTATATGATGGAGCAGCGCAAGGGCAAGTAAGTGCACATGGTACTGCCCATAGACAAGTCCCATCAGTCTCTAAGCTAGAACCACCAGTACCTACAGTGACATGAATAACTCCATTCTGCGGATATGTACGTTCATAATTATGGCTATGCCCATTAATATTAAGTGCATATTTGCTATGTGTAGCTCCAAGATTGTCTAGGTATCCTTTAAGTGTAGCCCCACCTGGATGGTGGCCAGAAGAATATGCCGGCCTATGTCCAAATGTTACGATATATGTTATTGCTGGATCATTTTGTGCTGCATCCATCAATGCTGTAGCTTTTGTATTCCAATCAGGTAATGCTCCTGTCATTGGCTCTGGATATGCTATGAATCTTACATTTCCATAATCAAACCAATACCATTCTTCTCCATAAAGCTGAAGTGGTGGAGAGCATGATGGGGATGTCGGAACTATAGGAGAACGTTGAGGATTTGGGAAATCAAATCTACCTTCATAGTTT
This sequence comes from Candidatus Woesearchaeota archaeon, assembly GCA_964609195.1. Classification (GTDB taxonomy): domain Archaea; phylum Nanobdellota; class Nanobdellia; order SCGC-AAA011-G17; genus CAZSRE01. The sequence continues at coordinate 12,324 of CAZSRE010000014.1, forward strand.
TCTAATCTATCATAGCATTTGTCCCATTCATGATTCCCCCATGTTGGCATGAAAGCAGCGGTACTTGACCATCCCATAACGTCATTAAAGAATCTGTCTACTGCAGGGCAAGGACTTGGAGAAGTGCATCTTGCATTACCATAAGTTAAATCTCCTGGAACAAGCACGAACTGTGGATTACCTGCAGCTATTAGTGACTGAACTATGGCTACATTAGGGTAGGTTCCAGCATCACCTACATCAGCTTCAGCGTATATTGTAAATCCAGAACTTCCTCTTGGGATTGGGGTTTTGAATGTCTTTTCTAGTCTGTTGCCTATGCTATAATAGTATATTGTATTTTCTTGCAGACCTGTAAGTCTAGCTTCCCAAAAAGGGCCTGATGAAGATAAAGGCAATGGGGTTGGAGTTACAGCTGTAACTGTATTTGTGTATGTTCCTGGCGAAGTTCCATATCGAATGAAATTCTCTGATGATGGTGCTCTCCAATCAAATGTGACTGAATTCTGTCCAGTAAATGTGTAGTGAACTTCGTCTACAAATGTAGGTAAAGGTATTGTTGTTGTCAAGGTTGTAGTTGTGCAGACTGATGCTATGCCATCACAATTCTCATCTATAGAATTTCCACAGATCTCAGCTGCACCAGGATTAATACCTGGATTATTATCATTACAGTCTTTTAATGTGCCGCAGCCAGATTGGCCGTAATATCTATCACTATCTCCATCTTTACAACCACCTGCTCCAGGATTTGGATTCTTTCTTACAGCTTGTCCAGATACAAAGCCGCCTATTAATAATCCTGCAACAAGAATACCAACAATGTACATTAAAGCTTTTTGATTATCCAAATTCTCACCTTTTTATTATTTGCTCATCTAATAGCATTTATATCTCTTTTCATTATACTGGGATAATCTCCAGCCATGGCCTGTCTGCAGCTCCGCTGTATTCTTTTGATCTCCACTTTGTTGAATCTGTGGATGTAGTGTATAAAGCAAAACTATAAACGCCATTTCCGGTTACAGCAGGAGCTACATCAAATACATAGAAAGTATTTAGTGCGGTCGGACCTTGTGTAGCAAGCAATTGGCCATCTATAGCTGGCCTGTTATTCCAGTTTACTGTTGATTCCTGCCATGATGTATCTGAAACAGAATATACTTCTGCACATGGCCTGATAGTATCAAAGCATTCTCCAGATGTTGTGCTGACTGTCTTGATATGGAGTCTGGCACTTGCTACAGATGTTGTTAAGCCAGTTACACTGAATTTAAAGTATGTTATGTATGTCGGATTGATCAATTTTAATTCTGTGGAAGATCCATAGTTTGTAGTTGGCAAGCTGCTGTCTACATAGCTGTCATCTGTTGGAGCAAATGATAGAGCACCTCCAATAATTGTTGTTGTAGTTGATGTTGTTCCTACAGAAGTTGTAGATGTGGATGTTGAGGTTGTTGAGGTTGAGGTTGTACCATCTGGAGAGAAACGAGCATCAACAATATAAGCCTTAATATCTGTGTTTAAGCCGCATAATCCGTCACAATTCTCAGCCCAGTTGCTAGCAAACATAACGCGCCTTCCATCTCTTGATGGTACAGGATGAGATTCGCAACGATAGCATCCTGAGAATACACTATGTTTATGAGCCCACCTTTCAACTTGCGTGCTCCCATCTAGCTTAACAGCTATAATTTCATCGTTAAACTTCCTAGTGGGCGCATTGTTATAATAGCCTACATAAACCCACCCAGGCCTATCAAAATTACGTGTGGAAATATGATGCGCCTGCGGTTCATTTGTAGGGTTTGTTAAAGTTGTAACTTGCCCTGTACTGAGTTTAACCATTATTACATAACCCATAGCTACTCCCTCCACAGTACTTGGACACCAGCTTCTTTTCTGTCCAACCAACACATCTTCATTATTATCAAATGGATTAAGTGCCATATCAGCATGACCTAAGTCAAATATATATCCTAAGCTAGGGTCATGGCCAGAACATTGGGGGGCGACAGCAGGTTCAACACGAGGTGTTATAGTTAATGTGCTTGGATCAACATCAAATACTCTTGGATGATCTCCATTATAAGACACAACAGCATATCTGCCTGATGGAGATATACTAACCCAATCAGCACTGCAGTCTGCCAATCCACAGCCAGAGAAGTCATATGCAGGTCCAATTCTTTTATTTGGATAAGACTCAAATGGCGCCTGAGGATCCATGTCTACAACAAACATTCTTGTAGAGTCTGCCAATAAAGCATATCTCCCATCGTTAGATGGGTTACCTTCCCCAGATCCAAAATAATTGACAACAAAAGGCAATGTCCAGACTCTTGTCTGAACACAATTTACTACATCAAACCATTGTAAGGTAGAGCTTTTAACATCGATTCTCTCGTTTGGATGCTGCAGGCTAGGATGCCATCTATCATCACCTGAATTATAGTTTGCGCATTTTCCATATCTTACTTGATAAGTTTCTCCATCCAGATATAATTGACTTGGGCCACCATTGTTCTGCAATGCAATTAATGTACCATCAGAATTCCATGGCTGGTCTTTAGAATAATGATGGCGTGCATCAGAACCCCATGTGCCAACAACTGGAGAAGTGCTCAAACCCATATCATTAGCAACCCTTATTATTTTTGTACCAAATGTAGGGTCTGTTATTGGAGCTAGATATCCTAGCTTACTTACCTGAGGAACAGAGAACACTAGGCCTGAATCAGTTATCAAGTTTATGAAAGCTGGGATTGTTGTAGTTGATGATGTAGTAGTTGTGCAGACTGATGCTATGCCATCACAATTCTCATCTATAGAATTTCCACAGATCTCAGCTGCACCAGGATTAATACCTGGATTATCATCATTACAGTCTTTTAATGTGCCGCAGCCAGTCTGGTGGAAAAATCTGTCAGAATCATTATCAGAACAACTACCACCGCCTCCGCCACCAGGATTTTTTCTTCTGACTGCTTCGCCTGTTGCAGAAAATGCACTTCCAATTAATAAGCCAGCAATTAGAACCCCGACAACATACATTAAAGCTTTTTGATTATCCAAATTCTCACCTTTTTATTATTTGCTAATGATTATTGATTATATTAAGTTTTTGTAAAATGAATTTTGTGTTGAAAGCCTGATTCTACAGCATACTCCTGGATTTTTGTTGACACCACTTAGTTTATAGAAGGAATAAAAAGAATATGCACAGTTTAATGCTATAGAAAGGTTTTTATTGCAGTTATGAAATTTATTTTCATGGCTAATATAATTGAAGAGAGCATAGGCAGAGCAGCGACTAAGATTGCAGAAGATATAGAGGCTAACTGCATTATTTCTATAGACCAGAAGAAAAAAGAGAATATGGACGAGGATTATGGCCATATGAATGTTGGAGTAAGCGTTTTCAAAAGAATAAGGAAGGGCGTATATGACAAGAAAGAATATGAGACAGAAGTCAGGAAGGTGAGTGGTGGCAGCATTATTCCAATAAAAGAGATTCTAATGGAGGCTATTACCAGGAGATATATCGCCAAAGGTGATAAGGTAGTATGTGTGCAGGATGAGAGCATGGGCACTGGTTATAAGGGAATGCTGTTTGTATTTGATGTAGACAAGGTATTCTTTGACATTTCTACTCATAACCTGGCTGAGAACATTAATTCAGAAGTAATAGAATCAATAATTAATATAGCTCAGGAGATAAGCAAGGAGGGAAGGGAAGGCAAGCCTGTCGGAACAGCATTCATAGTCGGAAACAAAAGTGAGCTGCTGAAGTATGTGAGGCAGTTAATATTGAATCCTTTTGCAGGCCATACTGAAGAAAGCAGGAAGATTACAGATCCTGACTTGAAAGAGACTATAAAAGAATTTGCCCAGCTTGATGGTGTGTTTGTAATCGATAGGAATGGTGTTATAGTGACTACCGGAGCATATGTAGACATCGATACAAAAGATATAGAATTGCCAAAGGGACTAGGAACAAGGCATATGTGCTGCGCTGCAATAACAAAAGCGACTGACAGCATAGCGGTGACTGTAAGCCAGTCTGGTGGAGTAGTCAGGGTTTTCAAGAATGGGAAGATCATAATCAGGATACCATGAGCTTTTTCTTGGGAAGAAAAACTTCGGAAAAAGAAGTAAAAATAAAAATGTGTTATTTTAGAGTTTTGATTTTTAATTCATCTAACTTATAAGGTTCATCTACATTCGAAGATTTGGTTAATGGAGAATAATCAGCCTCTTCATACTTATATACTTCTCCTGTATCTGCATCATAAAATAGCACACCTTCAGTCATGCTAAATGGATCTTCATCCTTATTATTAACATCAAACATAGTAGCGAACATCATAAGTGATCCCTGAGGTTTTTTAAAGCTTTTATAAACGAATTCCCAAGATCCTAATACATTTTCTATTATTGATTTTACATTATCCTTATTCTTCTCACTATCGAAAATATATATCAAAAAATCCCCACCCCATGCATCATTCACAGTCACGCCTATTTTGCAAGTTTTATTGTAAAATTTTTTTAAATAGTCTTTCCAGCTTTTTTTCATTTTTAATTTCATTGTTGAATTAAATATTTAAGCTTTACTATGAAGAAGTAAAAATAAAGAAAGGGAGGGGTATCGGGATTCGCAGCCATAACTTCGTTACCCCACGAACTTTGATGGTTCGGTAAACGCGACTCCTGTGAATCCTGCATCTTGGATTTCCTGCGCAAAGTCACGGCGCACGAACAGACGCCGCGCTTTGTGCTTGGGCCTGAACATCAGCAACTCCGGATCGATCGCATTCGGCCTGAGCACCATTTTGGTGATGCCGGCGATGAGTTCCGGATCGATGCTGTTCCACACGAGCTTCGATTGCTGAGTGTCGATGCAATCGACGACTGTCAACGGGTTCAGGATGTAGTAGTCCTCTTTGACCGCCTTGTCCTTGTGATCCAGGATCCTCACCTTGAGGAATTCAACCCGTTTGGGCTTGCGCTCCTCGATGAAGGCTTTGAGGCGCTGCGACACCAGCGCCATATTATCTAGATTCGCGATGTTGTCCGACAGAGCGACCTGCTTCTTAAATTGCTTGTCCATCTGGAAATATGCACTGGATGGAAAATTTTTGGCCCGCGAAATTCCTTTGGCAAGCTCGTAGGCCCGTTCGACGCCATTCAATTCCAAGACGACACAATACTTGAACCCAGGATTCTCTCTCCAAATAAGTGGTAGTGTATCAGCCATGGTTTCTCAATAATTATTAGACAAGCTTGAATCTAAGGACA
>CAZSRE010000015.1:0-12794 GCA_964609195.1 Candidatus Woesearchaeota archaeon
AAGGCTCCAGATAGGACAAAATATTGCGGAGATATATATTCAAGAGGTCCAATCTATACAGAGCAGGACTGCGTAGCTGCTGGTGGGCAATGGTTCGAAAACACTCCAAATCCACAAGAAGCAGTCAAACCAATGCCAAATGGATATTGCAATGAAAAAGCAACATGCTATGCATTGTATAATGAAGTTCTCGCACCTTATGAAAGGAACATATTTATCCTATACATAATACTTGGGTTGGCATCATTACTGCTTGGATTTGTGCTTAAAGTAGATGCAGTCTCGGCAGGATTTAACTTTGGCGCAGTAATACTGTTAGTAACCGGAACAATAAGATACTGGAGAGATATGAATGATTATCTAAGGTTTATTATAGTAGGAATTGCTCTAGCATTAGTAATCTGGTTTGGTTACAAAAAATTACAAAAGTAGGTGTAGTTATGGATGATAAGATTAGAAATACTATCCTTATAATTGTTTCAGTAATTGCTCTTTTCTTAGTACTTTCAATCAGCCCAAATAGAGGATCGCAACTTCAAGGTAATATTGTCATACAACAACCATTAGCATTGCAGCAAGAGGTAATAACAGAAGGCATATTCTTATCTTCAGACACTGGAATATTAAAAAGCAAAGTAGATCTGACTAACTGGAAATCTGTAGAAGTAGCAGCAGCAATAGCTAAAAATAACCCAAGACTAGACCCAAAGCCATATAATTACAGGTATAAAGAGGATTGCACCTTCTATTCCCAGTATGGGGATTTATTTGGAAAAGATCCATTTTGCAATCTAGTTTTCCCAACCCAGGGTCCACAAGGCGAAGAATGGAATGATGGTCATCTAAGAATCCAGCATCTTGATTATGACATAAAAGAACCTGCAGAACAAAAGTATAAAGAATATGTAGAAGATGTATTGAAAGAAACACAGCTGGATGCCAGCCTTACCTGTTTTACCCAAAAAGAATGCAATAACATAAATGTTATTGTCTGCACAAAAGACAATCATAATTATTTCAGCTGGTTTGAAGGCCATATATTGATGACCTCGGTAGATGATGCCAGACGTAATCTGAATGCATTTACCAGATTTTACTGTAGCTCAGAATTAAAGCCTTTAACAGGTGGGATAGTCTCTTCTTTGCCTAGTGGAACTTACATAATAGATAGCATAGCAGAATTTATTAAAAATTTATCCTAAATAGTTAAGTTCTTTGCTTTCTTTCTCAGAAACAGCTTCTTTGCTATTTTGCATTATTCCTTTAATCTTTTCTTCGAATTGCTCAGCTGCCTTTATTAATGGTTTGTAATCTATATCAAGATTAAGGTATTTATCTAACGCTTCTATAATCTTGGCAGCAGCTCTGCTGTCAGGTAAGTTGCTTTGGACTTCTACAAATATGCAAGATAATGGCAATTCTTCTGCTTTCAACATCAAGGCACCTGTAACCCCCATTACTATTCCTTCTTTCAAAGGCTTTAATCCAATCTTCTCGAATGCACTTCCTTTTTTAGCAGTTGTGTAGTAAAAAGTGTTTAGATTTCCACCTTGTTCAGAAGCATTAACTCCTTCTATGCTGATTATCTCCTTAACCTTTAGCTCTTTAGCCAGCTCAACCAGCACCTCAGATATTTTCCACTCTAATCCACTTACACTGCTTAATGCATGTAATATCACTATATTCTCTTTCTCGGCATAATATATCTCTAAAGGCTGAATTACTTTTGAATCATGAATTGCAACCAATGGCAATAATTTATCGCTCCAAATCTTGCCTATTGACTTCGCTTTTAAGTGCTCTATCAAGAATTCTGTTGCTATTGTGCCTACAAGGCCAAATCCTGGGAATCCTTCTATCACCACAGGGCTTTTTGGCTTAAAACTAAGTTCCATCTGCATTATCTAAGTGAAACCTCTATTTCTTTATATAACTTTTGTTTTAGCATCATGCTAAAAATATTACTTTTTAAAAGCAAAGGTTTTTAAACTACTTACTAACACTAAAAGCCTAAAATTAAGGAGGCACATAGCATGGGAGAAGATGAAGATACATTGGAAGACGATTCAGATGATAGCGATGATGATGATTTTGATGATAGCGATGATGATGACGATGAGCCAGAGGATGACGATTCAGATTTTACCTAATTCTTATTTACTTATTTTACCAACTTTTATATATTTTTCTTTCTTATAAATAGTATGGAAAGAATTTTTACTTTTAAGAATCTCATGATTTTATTAATCGCATACTTGACAACATCAATTTTAGTTTTTTTGATATTAGAACTAACAAAAACAATAGAAAATAATGTCTTAAAGGCGTTAATCTATTCAGTATTCTTTGCGATTGTTATTTTTATATCCTTAATAGATATCTCTCCAAGCAAATCACAGTTAGCATCTGGCAAGAACTTACTAAGATATAGCATGCTTTGCAAGAAATGCGGTTGGGAATGGATGTCTCATTCTACCAGTAAGGGCATTCATCCAGTCCAATGCCCTAAATGTGGGAATAGCAAAAAGTCTATGGTAGAACTAGTTGGTTGGAGAAAGTTTGATATGGCATCTAGTAAAGACAAAGACCTTAGGCATTTCTTTCAATAATAACAATCTTTTTAAAGCTTCTATGAGATTTCTTGCTAGAAAGCTTAGGGGCTCGTAGCTCAGGCTGGTAGAGCACTCGACTCTTATTGTCTAGAGAAATCGAGTGGTCGCGGGTTCAAATCCCGTCGGGCCCATAGAAGCCTTTTTAGAAAAATCGTTTCCCGAGCATAACCTTTATATACCTGTAAATCTATGTATATCTTGGTGATTTAGATTAATATTTATTATAGTTCACATGCTTTAGAAAAGATGGATGCTTACGGTATTATGAGAGATGAGGTTGACAAAGTAATAAGCCGTGGTATGAAGTGGAAAGAAGAAAATAGTGATAAATGGCATGCAAAAATGGCAGGCATAGAATGCGTGTTTATAAAAGAAGAAGATTCATTGTTTGTAATAACTGTATATCTTAATGGAGGTTGAAAATGAAATGCGTGATGTGTAATGGACAATTGCAAGAGAAGATAACTGAGTATAGTGAGTTTGGGATTTCCTTTGGAAAGTTCAAGTCAATAGTATGTTCTAAATGTGGAGAAACATTTTTTGACAGCAAAACAGCGGATGCTATACAGAAAAAGTCAAAAGAATTAGGTTTATTTGGTTTGTCGTCCAAAAAAACAAAAGTAGCAATGGTCGGGAACAGTTTAGCAATAAGAATACCCAAAGAGATTGCAGAATTCACTAACTTAAAGAAAGAAGAAGAAGTTAGGATAATCCCAAAGAGCAAAAAAGAAATAACTCTTGAAGTTTTATAGGTTTTAAAATTAGCACAAATCCCGTAGGGCCATCTAGAAAGATATAAATATTATAAAGCCTTAAATAATAATAATGGATATTCGGGAAGAATTAATCTATCAGATTGAATATCTCAGGCGCGAATCAGAGACTACTGCAGTTCTAGTTGAAGGCAACAGAGACAGGCTGGCCTTAGAGTATTTTAGAGTTAAGAACATAGTTACTATTTCTAAGCCATTGTACGAGATTGTAGAGGAAATTAGCAGCGAATATAAAAAATGCATCCTGCTTCTAGACTTAGACAAAGCAGGCAATAAGTTGTACAAGAGATTGAAAGACGACTTGCAGAAATATGGTGTAAAAATAGATTCAAAATTTAGATCATTCTTATTCAAGCACACAGGATTAAAAGAAATAGAAGGCCTGACTAGTTTCTTTAACCATTATGTAGTAAGAGATTATACATAGATTAAGGCATAAATATTTAAATAAATTCTAACATTAGCATCTATTATAAAAAGAGGAGGTGTTGGAACCTAGGGGTATCGGAACCTGGGTTCTAATTATGAAAAAGGTTACAGATATTAAGAAGCTAGAACTTATTGCAAACCAAATCAGGCAAGACATAATCAAAAGCTTGGTTGCAGCAGGCTCAGGCCATTCGGCAGGTCCATTAGGCATGGCAGATGTCTTTACGGCTCTATACTTTAATGTTCTTAATCATGATCCAAAGCATCCAGACTGGCCTGATAGAGACAGATTAGTGCTTTCAAATGGACATATCTGCCCTGTGCTATATGCAACTATGGCCAATGCCGGTTATTTTCCAAGAAAAGAACTATTAACATTAAGAAAGTTCAAGTCAAAATTGCAAGGCCACCCACATAGAAAATTCTTGAAAGGATTGGAAACAAGCTCAGGTCCACTAGGCTCAGGATTGTCGCAAGCATCAGGAATGGCTTATGGATTTATGATGGATAAGAAAAAGCAAAGAGTCTTCTGCTTGATGAGTGATGGTGAGTTAGATGCTGGCAACAGTTGGGAAGCTTTCTTATTTGCAGGTAAATGCAAGCTGAATAACCTTACTGCCATCATAGACAGGAATAACATTCAGATAGATGGTTATACAGAATATATCATGCCATTAGAACCTTTAAGAGAGAAATTTGAGTCATTCAACTGGCATGTGATAGAAGTAGATGGACATAATATCCGTCATATAATAGATGCGTGCGAGGAAGCACATGCAGTCTACGAGAAGCCAACTGTGATAATAGCACATACAATTCCTGGAAAAGGAGTTGATTTTATGGAATTTGATTATGAATGGCATGGAAAGCCTCCAAAGCCAGAAGAAGCAGAAGTTGCTCTTAGAGAACTTAGAACATTAAGAGGAAAAATAAAGAGCGAACATGAATAAACCAAAAATTAATGATAAAAGTTATCTTGTAGAAAATCTTTTTGATCGTAATAAAATCCAACAAGTTCCAACCAGAAATGGATATGGAGAAGGATTAGTAATTGCTGGAGACGAAGATAAGAATATAGTTGCATTATGTGCTGATCTTGTTGAATCCACAAGAACACTAGCATTCAAACAAAAATATCCGGATAGATATATAGAAATGGGGGTAGCTGAACAAAATCTTGCTACGATAGCCTCAGGATTGTCAGCAGTTGGTAAGATACCATTTATTTCATCATATGGAATGTTCTCTCCTGGAAGAAATTGGGAGCAAATAAGAACAACCATCTGCTATAATGAACAAAATGTTAAGATTATAGGAGCACACACTGGTGTTTCAGTAGGTCCAGATGGCGGGACTCATCAGGCAATAGAAGATATGGCAATAATGAGAGTTATGCCAAACATGATAGTTCTTGCCCCCTGCGATGCAATTGAAGCTAAGAAAGCAACTATATCTGCTGCTAAAATATTCTCTCCTGTATACTTGCGTTTTGGAAGAGAAAAAACACCAGTGCTTACAACAGAAAAAACACCATTTAGTATTGGAAAAGCTGAAACTTTCATATTTGGAGATGATGTTACAATTATTGCCTGCGGCACTTTAGTTTATGAAGCTGTTTATGCTGCTCATTTATTAAACAAGCAGGGAATCTCAGCAGAAGTTATTAACTCTCCCTCTGTCAAACCATTAGATGAAAAAAATATTTTAGCGTCAGCTAAAAAAACAGGAGCAGTAGTTACTGTAGAAGAGCATCAAGCAGCCTCAGGATTAGGCGGTGCTGTTGCAGAATTCTTATCTGACAGTTATCCTGTGCCTATAAAAAGGATAGGAGTTAACGATAGATTTGGAGAGTCTGGCCAGCCAGAAGAATTATTAAAGTATTTCCACTTAACAGCACCAGATATAGCAAGAGTAGCAAACGAAGCTGTAAAAATGAGGGGTAAAAGAAAATGGCTAAGCCTAAAGTCTTAGTGACTAGAAAAATTCCAGAAGCTGGATTAAGTTTGTTAAGAAAAAAATGTCAGATTACCATTAACCCACACGATCGTCCATTGACAAGGAAAGAATTATTAAGCATGGTTAAAGAAAAAGATGCTATTCTTTGCTTATTAAATGATAAAATAGATCAGGAATTTATAAATGCAAATCCCAATCTTAAGATAATAGCAAATTACGCTGTTGGCTATGATAATATAGACTTGAAAGCAACAGGCAATATTCCAGTTACAAACACACCAGATGTTCTTACAGATGCAGTTGCAGACTTAGCTCTGGCATTAATGCTTGCAGCCAGCAGGAGAGTTGTTGAATCAGATAAGTTCTTGCGCACAGGTAAGTATAAGGGGTGGAAGCCATTCTTGCTTCTCGGTCCATCTTTTGCGCATAAAACCATAGGAATTCTTGGCCTAGGAAGAATTGGTAAGGCAGTAGCAAAAAGAGCCCGTGGATTTGACATGAAAGTAGTTTATTATGATGCATTTAGAGATTCTAATTTTGAGATAGAAACCAAAACAGAATTCGTTACATTAGGGGAACTGCTAAAAACTTCAGATTACATATCTATTCATGTTCCATTATTGCCAACAACTAAACATTTAATCAGCACTAAACAGTTTAACATGATGAAAAGAACTGCTGTCTTGGTAAACACATCTCGTGGGCCTGTAATAGATGAGAAAGCATTAGTCCAGGCATTAAAACAGAAAAAGATATTTGCAGCAGGCTTAGATGTATTTGAAAATGAGCCATTGTTGGCTCCAGGATTGGCAAAACTAGAAAATGTTGTAATCGTTCCCCATATAGGCTCAGCAACAGTAGAGGCAAGAGATGCTATGGCAGAATTGGCAGCAAATAATATTCTTGCTGTATTGGATGGAAAGCCACCATTAACTCCTGTAAAGAAACCTACATAGATTCTATCTTAGCTATCTTTTTCAATCTTCTTTTATGTCTACCACCTTCAAATCTAGTAGTTAAGAAGATATTTATCATCTTGGCTGTTTTTTTAAAGCTAGTATGTTTTAAATTAAGATCATTTAATCTTTTATTTCCCCTAAGTTTTTCCCTTATCCCAGTATAATCTACTCCATTTAAGCAGAGAACATTTACGTCATTATGCTTTCTGGCTAGATAAACTTCGTCTTCATTTACTCCAACCACAGCTCTTATTCCTCTAAATTTATTCGCAGCCACAGCCATTCCAGTTCCAGATCCACACAAGAGTAAACCTCTTCCACCTGTTTGCTTAACTTTTTTAGCAACCTTTAGCGCAAAATCAGGATAATCATCGTTCTTATCCAGGGAATAAGCTCCAACATCTTCAAAATCTATTTTCTTTTTCTTAAGATATTGTTTTACCTTCTCTTTTAGAAACAAACCAGCATGATCTGCGCCAATCACCACTTTTTTAGCCATATATCTTAACTGTTTATTATTATTAATAAATCTTGCCATTACAAAACTATATAAATTTCTTAGATTTAGCAATTATATGGTAATAGTTTCAGCAGCTATCTTGACAGATAACAAAAAAACAGCAAAAAGACTTGTCAAGATGTTCAAAAAAGCAGATTACATACAATTTGACGTGATTAATGATACATTTGTTCCTGGCAAGACCTTGTGGGCAGATGAAATAGCTAAATTAAAAATCAAACGTCCATTAGAGATTCATTTAATGATAGAAAAGCCAGAAAGACATCTATCTGAGTTCCTGAAATGCAATCCATCAAGAGTAATATTCCATATTGAAGCGGCAAAGAATCCATCGGCAATAATCAAAAGGCTTAGAAAAGAAAATGTAGAGGTTGGTATCGCTCTAAATCCTGAAACTAATATTAAAAAAATTATACCTTACCTTATCAAATCTGACTTAATTCTTGTAATGACTGTCCATCCTGGCAAGCAAAACCAAAATTTCTTGCTTAACATGTTAAATAAAGTCAAGCAAATCAGAAAGTTTTCTGCAGTAGATATTGCTGTAGATGGTGGCATCAACAAAAAAACAGCAAAACTAGCTGTAAAGGCTGGAGCAACAACGATTACTTCAGGTTCTTATCTGGCAAAACGTTCATCAGCTATAGGACTATTCAAGAAACTTTAATATATACAATCAAATCAGACACATTGCTTCCTGTTGGCCCTGTGAATATCAAAGATCTCATTTTTTTAAAGAAGTGATAAGAATCATTATTCTTCAAATAATCTTTAGCATTTAGTTTAAGTCTAGCTGCTTTTTTTGCTGAATTTTTATCTATAATAGCTCCAGCAGCATCAGTATTATCCATCCCATCACTCCCTATTGCAATCATAGTTCCTTTAGCTTGCTCTATCGCACCAAGAACTAGCTCTTGATTCCTGCCGCCTTTTCCACCATGACCTCTTACAGTAACCGTAGTCTCTCCAGCGGCTATAAATGCAGTTCCCAATCTACCCAAGTTAGCTATCTTCTTTCCGATTAATTTGGCTTCTCCATGTATACTTGTACTATATTTCATAGCATCTAACCCAAGCCTTCTTGCTTTTTCAGCCATTGCATCTACTGCAACATTGTTGCTCAATAGGAGCAAATTATCTACATTCTTAAAGTATTTTAGATTTTTTGGAGTCTCAAACAGTTTAACACTTCCAAGCTTATATTTTCTTATTATCTTCTCAGCATCGCTTACAGAGGTATTATCTTTAACAGTAGGCCCAGATGCTATCGTGCTTAAATCATTTCCAACCACATCAGAGAAGATTATGCTTACAAGTTTAGCAGGGTAAACTATTTTTGCAAGATTCCCCCCCTTTACTCTTGAGACATGTTTCCTTACAGAATTCATTTCCTTGATATCAGCCCCACATTTCAATAATTTTTTATTTAGCCTTATCATCTCACTTAGTGGAATAGCAGGATAAGAGAGTAATGCAGAAGCTCCTCCAGAAATCAAGCAAATTACAAGATCATCCTTATCTAAGTTGCTTACTATATCTATCATCTTCTTAGTTGCGATTAAGTTTTTCTTTGAAGTAACAGGATGATTACCTCTTACAATTTTAATTCTTTTCAGTTTTCCAGGAGAGATATCCATAACCATGCCCTTAGTTATCTTCTTTCCAAGTATCTTCTCAATTTCTTTTGCGGTAGAATAAGCCGCCTTCCCAGCCCCTATCACAAATATTCTCTTGTACTTGTTTAGATTGTAGTTTTTTCCATTTATCTTAAGTGTATTATAACTCAATTTTACGTTTTTTCTAATAACATTATCAGTTTTTATTGCCTGCAACCCTGCTTCAGCAATCAACAACGCAAGTTTTCTTTCGCGAGAATTAGCTAGACTCTTGAAATTTTTAATGATCATAACAAATTTCTATTGCTCTCTAATTATAAAAACGTTTCTAATTGCTAAAGAAAAACTAAAACCCCCTTTTTAAAATGTAATTACAATAAATTTTTAATCTTCTCAATACTCTCTGCAATCTTGTTTCCGTTTTCTGTCAACCTTATCAGCTTAATTCTGCCGTCGTTTCTTAGCGCTACTAGTATCATAGCTGGTTTTTTCCTGAAAAACACTTCAAAGATATCCTTTTTCTTCGTCATCCATTTCCCCCCAGAGATTTTAATAACTATTTTCTGAAATATATTACTTATTATCTTATATTTAAACCTTTGCTTCAGTTACTATATGTAAGTAGGCAAAGTTTTTAAACCTATCTTTTTGATATGGCTATCACAAATTTTATATAAGATAGCCCAGTTCTAATTCAACATGCTAGATATAAACTTTATCAGAGAGAATCCAGATATTGTAAAGCATGACTTGAAGAAGCGTTATATGCCTGATAAGGAAAAATTAGTTGATGATCTTATCATGCATGATGATGAATGGCGCAGATTGAAGCAACAGTCTGATAGTTTGCGTCATAAACGAAACCAAATCTCAGAAGAAATCAACAGGTTGGTAAAGGAGAAGAAAGATGCATCCAATAAGATAAAAGAAGTTAAAGAGTTACCAGATAAAATTAGAGAATTAGAGCAAAAGCTTAATGATCTAAGATCTAAAATAGACCATATCCTTCTAAGGTTGCCAAATATTCTGGACAAGTCTGTTCCGATAGGAAAAGACGCTAGTCATAACAAAATAGTAAGAAAATGGGGTAAGATTCCAAAGTTTAAATTTGAACTAAGGAGTCATGCTGACCTTATTGAAAGTCTTGGTTTGGCTGATTTTGAAGCTGGCAGGAGAAACACCGGTCAAGGATTTAATTACATAATGAGTGATATGGCAATGCTCGATCTGGCTTTGCAAAGATATGGCATTGAATTCTTGCTAAAAAGGAAGTTCACTCCAGTTGTTCCACCAATGCTGCTAAATCGAGAGACTCTTTCAGGAGCTGTTGACTTATCAACCTTTGAAGAGGTAGTATACAAAATTCAAGATGAAGATTTATATCTTATAGGTACAGCAGAGCATTCTCTTGTGACAATGCTTAAAAATAGGGTAATTAAAAAAGAAAAACTCCCAGTAAGAGTTTGTGCAGCAACACCATGCTTTAGAAAAGAGATAGGGGGCCATGGTGTTGACACAAAAGGCTTATTCAGGATGCACCAGTTCAACAAAGTAGAGCAAGTTGTTTTTACTCATCCCAAAGATTCATACAAAATGCTGCATGAGATGCAATCCATAACAGAGAAATTTTTCCAGTCTCTAAAAATTCCTTATAGATTAATAGAAATCTGCTCAGGCGATCTTGGCGGGAAATTCTCTAAGCAATATGACATAGAAGCATGGTTCCCAAGACAAAATGAATATAAGGAAATAACATCAGCAGGCAATTGTACAGACTACCAGGCAAGAAGACTTAACATTAAATTTGATGATAAAGGTAAGCGAGAATATGTGCATATATTAAATAATACAATGGTAGCTACATCCAGAGCTATGGTAGCTATAATAGAGAATTACCAGCTTAAGGATGGCAGCATTAAGATTCCAGCTGTATTAAAGAAGTACATGAATGGCATTTCCAAGATGGAAAGCAAGATTTAAATACTACTAATTAGTCATAACTGTATGGGCACCACTCCAAAGCACATAGGCATTATTTTAGACGGAAACAGACGCTACGCATCTAAATTAATGTTACCTAGCTATCAAGGACATGAATACGGAGCAAGGAAGGTAGAGGCATTGCTAGACTGGTGTATGGAGCTTAGTATTAAAGAGCTAACTTTATATGCATTCTCTATGGAGAACTTTTCTAGGCCAAAAGAAGAGCTTAAATTTCTCTGGAAATTATTTGAGAAAGAATTCAAGAAGATGCTTAATGACTCTAGAATATACAAACATAAGGTCAAGATAAATTTTATAGGCAGAATAAACTTATTTCCTAAAAAAGTAAAAGAAGCAATGCACAAGCTTATGGATGCTACAAAAAAGCATAAAAGATACGTAGTTAACTTTGCAATGGCATATTCAGGCAGGGCAGAGATAATAGATGCTATTAAAAAGTTGCTAACCAGCAGGATAAATGAAAAAAATATAAATGAAAAAACAATATTAGATAACCTATATCTTACAAAAGAGCCTGATTTGATAATAAGGACATCTGGAGAGCAAAGAGTATCCAACTTCCTGCTTTACCAGGCAGCTTATGCAGAATGGTTCTTTACTAAGAAGCTCTGGCCAGAGTTTGATAAAAAAGATTTAATAATTGCAATAAATGACTATAAGCAAAGAGAAAGGAGATTTGGAAGATGAAAATGGCCAGAGAATTTTCCACAGCACAAGGTATAGCATTAGAAGATTACATTAGAATACCAGATACAAATGTCTTGATATCTAAAGAGGAGAAGTTTAAAGATCATTTAGTGTGGAGAAGTTCACATTGGGCACTTGGAAGAGAAGGTCTATTCATGCTAACAATACCCTTATTCATTAAGCATTATAAAAATGTAAAGAATGCTGCAAAAGGTGAAACATCATTATATGACGGAGATAATAATTTAATTAGCCAAGCATATGCTAAAAAGTTGCGTAGAAAACTATTCTCTGATTGTGAGACTTGGCTTGATGCTCATTTTAAATTGATTGATAAAAAAATGCATGTTGTATATAATCATAGATCAAAAGATGGGACTATAGTTATCGATAGCGATATTATTACTGAAACTTTAGATGATGAAACATTATTAGGCCCCTATAAGTGGCCAAGATACCTAAGCTTATCTAGTTGGCTTGATAATCCAACAAACCAGGGATTACCAAGAAAATCCACAAAAAAAGCATCATTTGAAGATCTTACTTATAGTCCTCCAGAACATGATAGGGTTGCAGCATTTTTTGCATCCGGCATAACATCTGGATTATTGTGCACTTATGAACCAGATATAGGCTGGTATCACAATATGCCTGTATTTGCATGCACTAAAATTTCAGGAGATAAATAAAATGAAGGTTCTAGCAGCAGCTGATTTGCATGGGGATATCCAGTTAGTCAAAGAACTGGCAGACAAGGCAGAGAAAGAGAATGTAGACCTTGTCATCTTATGCGGCGACCTTACTCAGAATGATGATCCTCCAGCTGGATTGATAAAGCATTTTACAGATAAAGGCAAGAAAGTGTTATTGATTCCTGGAAATCACGAGTCACATGCTACAGTAGATTTTCTTGCTAAGCTGTACAATGCTGCTAACCTTCACGGAACAGGGATGCTGATATATGATCTGGGCTTTTTTGGATGTGGTGGAGCTAACAGTGGTTATAACAGCTTAGACGAATACGAAATATATTACAATTTAAAATTAGGATTTAAAAAAGTTAAAAATGCTAGAAAGAAGATAATGTTGACCCATGTCCATCCATCTGACTCTTTAATAGCTACATTTACAAATTTCGTGCCAGGCTCTTCTGGTGTAAGGAAAGCTATTGATGCCTTTAAGCCAGACATATTGCTTTGTGGGCATGTTCATGAAGCAGAGGGAATAGAGGAAAAGAT
>CAZSRE010000015.1:12804-17554 GCA_964609195.1 Candidatus Woesearchaeota archaeon
TGAAATTAATGAGGTTGCCAGAGCGGAAGTGGCAGATAGCTTGGTTTTTGAAGGAATAGAGGAAAAGATAGGGAAAACCAGGGTAATTAATGTGGTAAGAAGCGGAAGAATCATTGAGCTATAGATTTTTAAATTTATTTCCTTAATACATACTAAAACACATCAATATTTATTAAGTGATTTATCTTATAGGGTTATTAGTGCTAAACACAAACAATCTAATAATAGCCATAAGTGATTTTTCTCCAGAAAGAACCTTCATCAGTCTAAATAATAATTTAAACAATACTTTACTGGAAAAAGCTATTAGAAAAGCAGGTTCACAAGGCCTTCTTACTAAATTACTAAAATCTAAGGCAGTTACATTTAAAAAACTTTGGAAAGTATATAGATATGAATATTTATGGATTGCTAAAAATGACAATAGAACTAATTATCGCGGAAAAACCAAGCTCAGCTAAGAAGATAGCTGAAGCTTTGTCTAAAGGAAAGGTCAAAGAACATACTGAAAAAAAGGTTTCTTATTATGAAATAACTCAAGACAATAATTCAATTTTTGTTGCCTCCGCAGTAGGGCATTTGTTCGTTTTGGCTGAAAAAGAAAAAAGTAGTTGGATATATCCTGTTTTTGATGTGATTTGGAAACCATTATATGAGGTAAAGAAATCATCCCAATTCACTAAACAGTATTATGATATAATAAGTAAGTTAGCAAAAAATGCTGATTTAATAACTGTAGCATGTGATTATGATATTGAAGGATCAGTCATAGGGTTTAACTGTGTTAGGTTCATAGCTCATAGAGATGATGCAAAAAGAATGAAGTTTAGTACAATGACTAAAGAAGAACTTCTAGAATCTTATAAAAATGCATCAGAACATTTGGATTTCCCCCAGATAGAATCTGGAGAAGCGCGTCATAAATTGGATTTCTTTTATGGAGTTTCAATTAGCAGAGCATTAACCCTAGCAATAAAGGCAAATGGCATGTTCAAATTGATGTCCTCTGGCAGAGTTCAAGGTCCTTCATTGAAAATTCTAGCAGAAAGAGAAAGAGAAATCCTTGCCTTCCAGCCTGTCCCATATTGGCAGCTGCAGGCTGATGGGATAGCAAACAATCATCTGTTAACTACTTGGCATAAAGAAGATAAGTTTTGGAAATTAGAAGAAGTTAATGACATAATCAAAAAAATAAAAGGAAAAGATGGATATATTGCTAAGATAACAAGAAAAGAGTTTACTCAAGATCCACCCAATCCATTTGACTTGACAGCATTGCAACTAGAATCATACAAACAGCTAGGCATAAATCCAAAAGATACTCTTGCCCTTGCACAGGATCTTTATTCTTCAGGATACATTTCATATCCAAGAACATCAAGCAACCAGCTCCCAGAAGCTATTAATTACAACAAGATAATATCTCAGCTGGCTAAGCAGTCAAAATACTCTGCATTATGCAGGGAGTTATTGAAGCATCCATTAAAACCTAATAACGGAAATAAGAAAGACCCAGCTCACCCAGCAATATATCCAACAGGAGAGATTCCAGAAAACATGCAGGAGAGAGCAGCTAAACTCTATGATTTAATCGTGCATAGAACACTAGCCACGTTCGCAAATAAGGCAACAAGAGAAACTGTAAAGATAACAGTAGACATAGCAGGAGAGCAATTTATTGCAGAAGGAACAAGAACAGTTCATCCTGGCTGGCATATCTTCTATGGCCAGTATGCTAAATTCAAAGAAGAGGAAATGCCAAATGTAAAAGAAAAAGATGTATTCAAGACAAAAGAGCTTAAGCTTCATGCCAAACAGACACAACCACCAGCTCGCTATACTCCTGCATCTATAATCAAAGAGCTAGAAAAACGCAATCTGGGAACAAAAGCAACAAGAGCGAACATCCTTGATTCTCTTTACACTAGAAATTATATTCATGAACAATCTATAAAAGTCACAGATCTAGGCATGAGCACAGTGCAAACATTGGAGAAATATTCTCCCGAAATCTTAGATGACAAGTTAACTCGCCATTTCGAAAAAGAGATGGAGATGATCACAAAAAGGAAGAAAACAGAAAAAGCTGTTTTAGACGAAGCTAAGAAAGTATTAACTGTTGTGCTTAACAATTTCAAGAAGCATGAGAAAGAAATTGGCAAGGGATTATTGCAAGCAACAATAGAAACAAGAAATAAAGACACTATAGTTGGAGTTTGCAAAGTATGCGGTGGCAATCTAAAGATAATCTACTCAAAGAAGAACAAGTCTTATTTTATAGCATGCAGTAGTTATCCTAATTGTAAATCAACTTTCTCTATTCCAAAATATGCCAAGCCTCTTCCAACAAATAAAACATGTGAAGAATGCGGTTATCCTGTAATCAATATGATTCGAGCAGGCAAGCGCCCATATGAATTCTGCATAAATAAAGACTGTAAAAAGAAAAAGGAGTGGGCAGAGAAAAATGCTGGAAACAATAATATTTGATTGGAATGGCGTATTTACAGAAGATACACAACAGCTCATCAAATCAATAAACAAGCTATTTAAAAAATATAAACTCCCAAACATTCCTTATGAATATCTAAAATCAAATCTTATGGCTAATTTTCCACAGTTTTGGCAGAGATATCTTTCAAGTACAAATATTCCCCTAGATAAAGCGCACAGTGACTTTAAAAAGATATTCAAGAAGCAAGTTAGACCACTGATACATGGAGCAGAAAATGTTCTTAAATTCTTAAGATCAAATAAGGTTGAAATGTATGTCTTAAGCTCGTGTGAAGAGTCTATGCTTGAACAGGATATTAGGCAGCATGGAATATATCATTATTTCAATAAAGTATATGGCAGCAGGACATGTAAAGATGAAGTATTAGCAGAAATATTAGAAGAGAACAGCCTAGACAAAAAGAATACGCTATACGTTGGAGATACAATTGATGATATTGCTGCAGGAAAGAAAAACAATGTCAAAACAGCAGCAGTTTTATCTGGTTACCATACTGAAACGCTTTTGAGAAGAATGCGTCCAGATTATATTTTTAAAGATATAACTGGATTGAAAACCTTATTTAATTAGATAAACTCCATCATCCTTAATCTCGAATCTAAATTCTTTTGCAAGTGGCGTTTCAATTTTAAAAGTCCTGGGATTTTTGACTAATTGGATTACACAATTGCATGCATCCTTAATCATATTTCCGCCTACGTTTCTTATGTTATTGTTAAAATCACTGTAAACCTGGTTTGTAATGATGACTGGGATGCCTTTGTTAGTTATCCATCTAAATACCTTAATGTTTTCTGAAATTGTCCTGTTTGCATATTTTTCATCTAGCTTTAGCTCAACTCTATAGATGCTGCCTATAGTATCAACAATAACTAATCCAATTTTCCCAGTTTCAACTAGCTGCATTATGTCTTTCATTAACCTCTTTTGTTCTCTCAGGCTCTCGGGCCTGAAGATAATCAGGTTATCAATTATTTTCTGATAGTCTTTTCCAGCCAATTGTTTAAATCTTTCAATAGAAAATCCTTTTTCAGTATCAATATAGACTACCTTTTTATTATTATTACTCTGTTCTATTGCAGCAAGCTTAGCGATAGTTGTTTTGCCAGAGGCAGCTTCCCCATAAATCATAGTTAACTCATTTTTGTATTCAAACACAGAATCTAGGTCTTTGCTGCCTGTTTTCATAAAATTAGATTAGGTAACATAAGATTTATATGTTCTTCTAATCTCATTAGCATATGGAAGATACTAGTGAGTTTTTAGGTATTGCAAAGATTTTTGATAAGATAGAGGTAGATGAGCTAACAAATCTTGCAAGACAAGTAGATTTAATTCTTAAATATGAATTAGAGAGAAATCATATACAAGCAGATATGGCTGAAGCTAGGGTCTATGATGTATTTTCTGTAGGTGTAATGGGGGATGCTAGAACATATGAACATCCTGCTGAAATAACTCTATACTATAAAGAAAATTTTATTTGGGATACGGAGTTCTTAAATAAATTAAGCACAACGATAGTAAATAATGTAAGAGGCATAAATAGAGTGGTTTGTGTTACATCAATAAAGAGATAATTTGCGCAAAGCCATATCCAGCAAAAGATTTATATATTAGTTATGTATACACTACCCGTATACACGAAAATGGACATCTACGATACAATATTAATTTGCGATAACTGCGGCAAACAAACAGAAAAGTCTTATGTAGAAAGAGATGGATTTAAAATTCGTACATGGGCCTGCCCAAACTGCGATAAAGAATGGAATCATCCTAGTGATATGGAAGAATTCAAGAAATTCAATCAAATAAAAGACAAAGACTTTACAGTTAAACTAAGGCAGGTTGGCAACAGCTATGCAGTTTCTATCCCAAAAGAGATTATACAATTTACAGAAGTAAGAAAAGAAGGAAGGTTAGTTAGAATGTCAATGGAAGGACCAGAAAAAGTCAGCATATCATTTACAAAAACAATAAGAAAGATTGTCAGGAGACACCAACAATGACAGTTAAAGAAACAAGACTAAAGGTTATGGAAGCATTGCAGGAAGAAGCCTATAAGGGCATTGTCAGGATAGATTCAGAGACAATGAGGGAAATAGGTGTTCGTCCAGGTGATATAGTTGAAATAGAGGGTAATAGAAAAACAGTCGGCATTGTTGATAGGGCATATCCTACAGATGTTGGCCAGGCAATAATAAGGATGGATGGGATTCTAAGAAGGAATGG
>CAZSRE010000016.1:0-13428 GCA_964609195.1 Candidatus Woesearchaeota archaeon
ATACTTGAATCTAATCCTCCAGATAATATAACTCCAATAGGAACATCTGAAATTAACTGTGAACTTACAGATCTTTCTAGGATAAATCTCAACTTATCGACAATAAAGTTTTCAGATTCGTATATAGGCGAGGGTTGAATATCCCAGTACTTTATTTTCTCGATAGTATTATTTTGATATATAAGCATGGTGGCTGGCTCTAACTTGTAAATATTTTTTATAAGATTAATATTGTTAGGAACGTAACGGAAAGTTAGATAATCTGATAATGCATCGTAGTTTATTTCTCGCTTAATTTCTTTGTATTTTAAAAGAGCTTTTATTTCTGATGCAAAAAGAAGTTTGCCATCTAAGAAATTATAGTATAGTGGCTTAACTCCTATCTTGTCTCTTGCCAAGATTAGTTTTTTTTTATTACTATCATATAAAGCAAAAGCAAACTGACCTGATAGCTTATTGATAAAATTTGGCCAAACCTCATAGGCATGCACAATTACTTCTGTATCTGAATTTGTGTAAAATTTATGGCCTAGCTTTTCTAATTCTGCTCGTAATTGTTTGTAGTTAAAGATCTCGCCATTAAAGGTTACCCAAATAGACTCATCTTCATTATGGATTGGCTGCTTGCCCGTTGATAAGTCTATTATAGAAAGGCGACGATTACCAAAGCTAACATTGCTGTCAAAGAAATAGCCATATTCATCTGGGCCACGATGCTCTAAGCTGCGAGTCATAGAGTATACTAGCTGTTTATCATTAAAACCTGCAATTCCTGCAATACCACACATTTTAACCCCTGTAATTAGAAACTAGGAAATTTTATAAACTTATGCTATAGATTCACTTAAGTGTTAGATTTTTCTCTAACGCATAATAAATTTGTTTCTTTTTTATTCTTTAGTATTTCTAAGGCTCTATGAGTATCTATAGGCTCGACTTTTTTACTATTCTCATCTAGGTTATAAAGTTTATAATTATTTTTAGCTAGAAAGTTTAGGTATTCAGATGGCTCAAAGCCAAACCCTCTTAATGCATTTGGATATAATTCTGTAGCAATTTTAAGATTCGCGTTTTTTTTTAATATTTCCCGGCTTCCAAGAAGCACATTAAACTCAGCTCCTTGAACGTCTAACTTGATGAAGTCTAATTTACGAGAATCGTTTTTAAAATAGTCATCTAAACATATAACATCAACCTCAATAGGTTCGCTATCGTCTTTTGGATCATAAATCCTGTTATCCCCTTTGTTATGTTTACTTATAAATAGTTTAGTTTTTCCACTTTTATCTGATACTGCTTTTTTTATCAATATAATATTTTTATATCCGTTTATTTCAACATTTTTACTTAATAATCGAAAACTTTCTGGATCCGGTTCAAATGCATAAACCTTGCCATTATTACCGACTAGTTTTGCAAAAATTAAAGTATAATATCCTATATTTGCTCCAATGTCTAAAACAACATCACCTTCTTTTATTTCTTTTTTCAATATCTGTGTCTCGAAAGGTTCATGCACTCCATAAAAAGAAAGACGCATAGTATCTAAAGAATCCAAATAAATTTTATGCCCATTTACATAAACAAAATCTGACTTTAATAATCTCGTCAGATACAAATGAACTTTTTTAACTGGATAAAATCCACCTATCCCCCTGCCTGAGAATGGCTTTGTTATTGTTCTATAAATCTTCATTATTCTTTTTTTGTAGCTCATTTTTTAGTCATTAAATTTTTGTTTATTAAAGTTTGAAACTCTATAACCATTCTTGATATCAAATTATCGGCACTATGATTATCGATTATTTGCTGTCTTAGATAGCTAGCTATTTCCTTCTTTTTATTTTCAGGTAGTTTTAATAAGGCTGCTAGCTTATCAGCCAGATTATGGTTTTCTGCAAGCAATAAGCTTTTGTAGTTGCCAAGGATTTCTGCAAACGCCTTATTGGTAGTTAGCAATAATAAGCCAGAGGATATAGCTTCTAAGCCAGCCTTGTCTATACTGCCTGTGTGGCTTGTGTTAATAAAGATTTGGCCAGAATTATACTTTTCTGTTAGTTGTTTATGATTAATGCCACCAGTAAAGATTATTTTGTCTTGCATATTTATATTAGCCACTTGTCTTTTAATCTCGTCAATATATAGCCTGCCATCTTGGCCAGCAGGGCTGCCAACTATTACTAGATTAGGAGAGTCTTTTATTTTGGAGTATGCATCTATTATTGCTGTGAGATTCTTGCTTCTGGATATCCTGCTTACGGAGAGAAGATTGCTGCCAAGCTTATTAGCTGGCTTGAATAGTTCTGTGTCAATGCCATGGCCTAGTATAACATGTTTATCGCTATCTAGTTGAAATCCTTGTCTGGATGCTGAAATTATTCTGTTAGTAAGTAGATGAGCAAGTCTTAGCCTTATTGAGATAGAGCCATGCTCATACCATGTAGCTACTGGCTTCTTGAAAAGCTTTGCATATAGCGCAGCAAGAATGGTAAACTCGGGATACATATGGCAAAATACTAAGTCAATCTTTTCTTTTATTATGGCTGAGTAGATTGCCTTGTTCAGTTTTAGAAGTTTAGTAACCTTATTTCCATTTATTGTTATAAGCTTTACATTCTCTGGCAGGCCATCTGCAGGCCTGAATGTTATAACCACTAGATTTTCTACTTTTGATGCTAGTTTCTTAACCCAAGCATAAGCAAAGCCAAATGCCTCATCTTCTGGATTTATTCCGGGAGTTATCATCAAGATATTCATGTATATGCTATACAATAGAAATATTTATAATACTTCTTCAAAGGCATATCATCTGAGTTTATATGATGAAAATCCCGCCAGTTAAGATTGTTTTTTCTCAAGAAGATAGAGCAGAGATATTTGAGAGGTTTAATGATATATTTAATACAGGAAGCTTTACTCTAGGAAAATACGGTAGAGAACTAGAAGAGAAATGGGCTGCTTACAAGGGAGTAAAGCATGCTATTACAGTTAATTCTGGAACTTCTTCATTAGAATTGCCATTAAGATCATTAAAGCCTAGGGTTGAGAAGAAAGAAGTTATTATCCCAACTAACACTTTTATTGCAACTGGAAGCGCTGTAATGCATGCTAGAGCCAAGCCTGTGTTGACAGACATAGATAATAGTTTCTGCATGAGTCCAGAGAGTCTGCAAGATAAGATAAGCAAGAAGACAAGAGCTGTTGTGTATGTCCATATAGGTGGATATATCAGCAAGAACATTAATGAAGTCAAGAAGATTTGCGATGATCATAAAATTCCTTTGATAGAGGATGCTGCTCAGGCACATGGAGCCAAGTTAAATGGCAAATATGCTGGGACTTTTGGAATTGCTGGAAGCTTCTCTTTGTATCCTACTAAGATAATTACGTCTGGAGAAGGTGGAGTTATAATAACAGATAATAAGAAGATAGCAGATAAGACAAGGGTATTCAGAGACCAGGGAAAGGCAAGCTTCTTGTCTGCTGATTTTGTTGAATTTGGACATAATTTCAGGATGAGCGAGTTTCATGCTGCTATTGGGTTGACTCATTTCAAGCATATGGATGAGTTTATCAAAGAGAGAACAGAGATTGCCAATAAATTTGACCAGAAACTAAAAAATGTATCTGGATTAAGGCCATTCAAGGTTGAGCCAGGAAGCGTTAATAATTATTACAAATATATTGTAATGCTGGATGAAGGAATGGACAGGGCAAGAATAAAGAAAGACCTTAAGGAGAAGTTTAATGTAGGATTATCTGGAGAGGTCTATGAGAAGCCATTGCATAAGCAACTTGCATTCAAGAAGTTCAAGTTTAATGAGAACGAGTTCAAAAATTCTGAGAGTTTGTGTTCAAGGCATATTTGCCTGCCTGTGTACAATACTATGACTGATGAAGAGATTAACTATATTGTTGACAGTTTGAAGGCTGTAATATAGGTTATGTTATATATTATTTAGTATATGCATCTTTATAAGTCTTTTTTGAGGCATTTTTACTATGAGAATAGCTATTACAGGTGGATCTGGATTTGTTGGAAGCCATGTAGTTGACAAGCTAAAGGGCGCTGCTGTAGATGATATCAGGGTTATTCATGTAAGAAACCCTCATAAGAAATATGTAGAGTATGTCAATGCTGACATAACTAATTTTGATGAAATCAAGAATGCAATGAAGGATTGCGATGTTGTTTATCATCTTGCTGGAGCTGCTGATGTTAATGATGTTGTAAAGGATCCATTATGGGCTGTAAGATTGAATGTCAATGGGACTGGAAATGTACTTGAGGCTGCAAGGCAGCTAGATATACAAAGGGTATTGTTTGCAAGCACAGTCTGGATTTATTCTGGAAGCCATGGAACAATGGCTAATGAAGAAACTCATTTGCAAAGCTCTGGAGCAGGGCATATCTACAACACAACCAAGATAGCTGCAGAGATGCTTATTAATGATTATAACAAGCTTTATGGCCTGCCTTTTACAATAATGAGATACGGCATTCCTTATGGGCCAAGAGCAAGACCAACTGCTGTAGTTCCGATATTTGTAAGAAAGGCTTTGAACAAGCAGCCATTGACGATACAGGGAGATGGCAGCCAGTTCAGATTCTTTATCTATGTAGAGGACTTGGCAGAGGCTAATGTTGCTGCATTGAAGAAGATTGCAAAGAACCAAGTATATAATTTTGATGGTTATAAGCCAACTACAATAAGGCAGATTGCAGAAACTATAAAGAACGTGCTTGGCGATGTTGAGATTGTCTATACTCCAGCAAGATCTGGAGATTATCAGGGCAAGTTTACTTCAATAGACAAGGCCAGAAGAGAATTAGACTGGGAGCCAAGAACCACATTTGAGAGTGGCTTAGCTAAGTATGTAGAATGGCATAAGGAAAATCATGAGATGATTGAGAGCATAATGAAGGCTAGAGAGCAACCAAAGTAGCCAAGCAACATTTCAAAAAAGCAAGTTAATAAAAAGAGATTATTTGGACTTATTGGTTAGCCGGCACCACAAAAAAATTTAAATAACTTTCTAAGCTTCTAATTATGTATAGACACTAAATAAAGCTGGGGGTTAAAATGAACAAAATACCAGGCAGAGATGACTATAAGACTTTTAGAACAATAGATTTCCATACACATACTGGCACAGACTTAACCCTAGCATCTCAAACAGAAAGAGATCATATTGCATCTGATGTTAGATCTTTGCTTGATTCTATGGACAGAGCTGGAATAGAAAAGTCAATTACATTTAACCAGCCGGTGCCATCTGGAAAGCATGTTGAGTGGAATTATAAGCTAGCAAGAGAGATAAATCAATATGGGCAAGGAAGGTTAATTCAGTTTGCTTTTATGAATCCTTGGGATAATGACTCTCCTAGTCTATTAGAAGACCTGGTAAGGAATCATAAAATTAAAGGTGTAAAATTGCATCCATTATTTGACAAATACCCTGATAATTTTAACAGGATAGTTGCTCAAGAGACAATGCCGATGTTTGAAGTTGCTGCTAAATATGATTTACCCGTAGCAGTGCACTCAGGTTGGAAAGTTCATGTTGACTCAATATTAAAGCTAGCAAAAACTTTTCCAAAAATGACTATTGTAGTATTGCATATGATGGATGGAGAAGATTATTTCCAGTGTGCTGGGCATGATAATGTCTTTGTTGAAACTTCATATGCAAGCACGCCTAGAAGGATAAGACAGATAGTTGAAAAACTTGGCTCTGAGAGAGTAGTATTTGGAAGTGATTATGCCTGGAGCGACCAGCTTGTTGAGAAGATAAAGGTGCTTAGATTGCCTTTACCTGATAATGATGTTGAGAATATTTTGTACAAAAACACAGAGAGAATTTTAAAGCTTAAAAAACAATAAGAAATGGAATATACCAGGCTGTTCCATAAAGAATAATTCTTTATCAGCAAGATTTATAAGCCTTATTATTGATAGTTATGTCGTGACTGAAGCGAGACCAATCGGGAAAGGCAAGATATACGGAGACGTTGAGTTTCTTGGTGAGCCAGGAGAATTGACTCTTGGAGAAAATGCTGAGATTTACGGTCCAGTTAAGATTGGAAAGAATGTTGTTATTGGAGAGAATGCAAGATTATATGGTCCATTAAAAATTGGCAATAATGTTATAATTGGCCCAAGTTCTAAGATAGGATACCCTACTCTTGGATTGTTAAAGGAAATGTTCAGAAAGCATGGCAAAATAGTAGCTGGCGGATTAGAGACTGTAATAGGAGACAACGTGTATATAGAGGATAATGTCAGGATTTACGAGGATGTAATCCTTAGAGGCAATAATCACATATTCCATCATGCTGATTTAAGACAAAAATTAGATCTTGGAGATAGCTCCTGGATTGGATGTAATACAATAATAGACCCAGAGGTAAAGATAGGAAAGCAAAGCTTCGTTCATGCCAACTGCTACTTGTGCTCAAGAACAACAATAGGAGACTTTGTGTTTATGGCGCCAATGGTCGGCACTGTGAATGAAAAAACAGCGCAATCAAGAATAGGAATGCCAAGTGAAAAGGATGGATCTTATCATGATATAGAATTTGGACCAACCATAGGCAACAGATGTTCTATAGGCCAGGGAGCGCACATAATGACTAGAGTAAAGATAGGCGATGGGGCAATCATTGGAACAGCTGCTATGGTAACCAAAGATGTTCCAGAAAATCAAGTTTGGGCAGGAAACCCTGCCAGATATCTTAAGATGAGAGAGTTCTAATTAAGCATAAAAAGCTTTATAAGTTTGTTTATTAGCAAAGCGGACATGAATAAACCTAGTGTTCTTTGGGCTGGATTAGAACAGAGCAGCTTTCCTCTAGATGAGACAGCTCAAGAGAAATACAGAATATTAAGTAAAGAGTTCAATGCACATGTTCTTAAATTTAGCAAAGACAAAAAATTCAGATATGTTTATGCTCACGAAACCCATTTCTACCTTCTGCCACTATATGGCAAACTGCTATATTTATTCCCAATTTATATTTTAATGATGTTTTTTGCTGTGCCTTACATAATATTCAGGAGAAAGATAAACATCCTTGTTGCTGGTGATCCATTTATTCCAGGAACAATCGCAGCATTCTGGAAGACAGTTCTGTTCTGGAAAAGAATTGGACTCTTAGTTGAAGCATTTGGAAACTGGGTTGAGGCTCCTGCAGCACCATTGCCTAGAATATTGAGATGGCCAGTGAGACTAGTAATAAATGGCTGTAGCCATTTTTCTATCAAATCTGCAAATGCATTGCGTGCGGAGTCTGATGTAACCCTAAAGAAATTGAAGCGATACACTAAGAAAGATCTTCCTGCAGATTCATTCAACTTATTCCATATGGAACTATTTGAGAAGATGGAAGTACATGTTGACAGGAAAGATAAAGATTATAGGATGCTATTTATCGGAAGAGTAGTCAAGCTTAAGGGAGTGCAGTATATTATTGATGTATTGGGCAATGTAAAGGACAAGCATCCCGAAGCTAAATTACTGGTTGGAGGTAGTGGAGAGTATATGGACGAGCTTAAGAAACAAGCTAAAAATTTAGGAGTAGAAGATAAAGTAATATTTCTAGGCCATCTGGGGAAAAGACAGGTAAAAGAGCAATTAGTCAATTGCGACTTATTCTTGCTGCCAAGTATGAGTGAAGGGAGACCAATAGTATTGATAGAAGCTATGGCAATGGGAAAGCCTATGATAGCTAGTAATGTTGGAGCTATAAGTGATATTGTAATTGATGGGAAGAATGGATTTCTGATAGATCCATATAAGATAGAGCAATTAAAAGAGAAGATAATTTATTGCCTGGAAAACAAGGAGAAGACTAAAAAACAGGCTGAGAAAGGGAATAAAGAAATTCTTAAGAATTTTGGGGACAGATTCACAATAAAAGGCTGGGGAAGATTATATACTAACTTGATAAACAAAACCTATCAGTCAATTACAAATAATGCTAGCTAAGCTATTTACTTGCTATAACAAAATAACCTAATGGAAAAGTTTCTTTTTTTGTATATTTTCTTGATACCCTTACTATAACTTTATCTAATGCCATAGAAAGCATTAATACAGGAAGAAATAATATTGCGAGGAATTTAGGGATTATCGGCTGGACTTGGGAATAAGCGGCTGTTAGGGGGCCGAGGCCTAGAACTTTTATCTTTATGTTTTTAAACCCTGTTTCAGAAAGCAGTTTACTTAATGAATGGCTTGTATATCTAAAAAAATCATCTGGATCTGCATGAATTCTGTATAGGAATGGGGCTATTATAAAGATATTTCCAGCATTTTTAAGTATCCTGTAACACTCATTTAAAAGCTGAGAGTGATTGTATATATGCTCTAGGATATTAAATGCAAAAATATTATCGTAACTTTCTTTAGCTATTGGCAATTTTTCTTCAAGATCCTGGATAATAGTTGGGTGGAAGCTACCTACTGCCAAGCCGATAGTTTTTATGTCTAAAATCCTGATGTTATCAAATTTATGATAGGTAGCTTCTTCTCCTGAGCCTATGTCGAGTACATTCCCAGATATCTTTATTTTTTTTATGTTATAGTTAGATAGACTCCTGAATATAGAGATCTTGTATAATGAATCTTTTAATACGGCAATGAACTCATTCATATAATCACTTCTTTATACTATTTAATATGACCTCATCAAAGCAAGATAATAATCTATTAATATGCTTTTCCCAGGTGTTATTGTTGATAACTTGCTTATGAGCATTATAAGCTATGGTTTTGGCTAGCTTTCTGTTATTCTTGATGTGCAATAATTTATCTAATACTTGGCTTGAATCATCAAATAATAAGCCATTCATCCCATCCTTGATCAAGGAGGCATTTCCTGGATTAGCAAGGGCTATTACAGGTGTAGAGTATAACATAGCTTCTAATATAACATGAGAAGAGCCTTCATAAATGCTTGGCAGCAGCAATACATCAGATGAGGAGATGTAGCTTAGTGTTTTTTCATGCTCTAGGCTTCCAAGGAATTTAACTTTATTATCTAAATTAAGTGATTTGGATAATGATTGCAGCTTATCAAGCTCCGGACCATCGCCAATAAGAATGAGATTAGCGTCCAATCTCGGCATTATCCTTATTATAGAGTCAAAATGCTTATGCGCAACAAGCCTGCCAACCATAATGATGCTAAATCCATTAAGTTTAATTTTCTTTACATTAGCAAGTTCAACAGCATTCTCAATTATCCTCACATTTGTATGAACCCCTGCTTGTCTGAGCGTATCTATAAGATGATTGGATGGGACGATTATTAAAGCAGCATTGTTCAATATCTTTCTTTGTATATATTTTAGAACTCTTACTTGTATATTGCCTTTTGTCTTATAGAAGTTTGTAAGATTGCTGGATGTCCATTTTTTCCTATAAGCAGTTTCCCAGGCCCAATCACCAACAAACTTGATTATATATGGCTTATTTGTTCTTTTTGATGCTAGATATGCTGGGATCCCTGCGAGATCAGGGTTTTGGGCATAAATTATGCTGGTATTATCTCTTTTTATTGTCTCTGTAAGCTTTTTACTAGCATTTTTAGCCTTAAGGATTAGCTTAAGAAGCCTGTTATTGACTTGAGTGTTGATAATATGTATATTGTTATCCCCACTAGCTTTATTGCCATATGTAAGCACATTTACCTCATTGCCAAGGGATTTAAGCCTTGAATATAGATTATAGGAATATATTGCAGGACCACCCAGTTCTGGTGGGAATATTGTAGTAACAATGCATACTCTCATATAATTATCATAGTATAGTAAATCTTTTAAAGTTATATGTTAACTAACCAGGAAATGAAAAAGCTCGGGTTTGCAGTAGTAGGTACAGGAAGGATAGCTAATTTTCATATAGATAGCATAAGATCATCAGATAATGCTGAGCTTAAGGCAATAATGAGCCATGATAAGGCAAGGGCAGAGGAGTTTAGCAGGAGATACAACATTAAGGCTTATACAGATATTGATGAGCTAGTAAAAGATGACAGCATAGATGTTATCGATATAGCTTCTTATCATGATGTTCATGCAAAGTATGCATTAAAGGCAATAAATGCTGGAAAGAATGTTATAATAGAAAAGCCAATAGGAATAAGCTTAGATAATATAGATGAGATAAAGGAGCTTGCCAATAGGAAGAATGTCAAGGTTACTGTCATAGCCCAGTCTAGATTTGATGGTGCACTGGGAAATGTTAAAAGAATGCTGGAAAATGACGAGCTAGGGAAGATTCTGTTTGTGAATGCTGATATTGTAAACAATGAACTTGCAAGGAACTATGAGGAATCTGCATGGAAAACCAGTAAAGAGAGGGCTGGCGGCGGTATATTAATAATGAAGGCGATACATCTTATTGATGTCTTGCTATGGCTTTTTGGCGATGTTGATAGGGTGTATGGTAAGATTGATACTATAAAGCACAAGATTGAGGTTGAGGATACTGCATCTGCTTTATTAAAAATGAAAAATGGTACATTAATCAGCCTACATGCTACAGGCTCTGCTAATTATAGCCATCCATTTAGGATTATGATTTATGGGGAAAAAGAATCATTAATGGTAGAGGCAGGAAAGGTAATCAAGATCAATGATGCTAATAAAGGAAGCAATATCGTAAGAAGATTAAGCAATAAAATGCCTATAAAGATACATAGATCAAAGAGCTATAAGATTGGCACTATTAATGAACAGATAAAGGGTTTTGTCAGCAGCATAATTGATAACAATGAGAATAAATTGCTTGCTAGCGTTGACGATGGAAAAAAAGCATTGCAGGTAATATTGGCCATATACAAATCAAGCAAGACTGGCAGGGAAATAAACATTAGTAAGCAGTAAAGTTTATATATGATTCTTATCTTAACAATGGTTAACTATAGTAAACTACAGATGTATGATACAAAAAACCAGATTAGGGATTAGTAAATTTGCTGCTAGGGCTAAGCATAATGCTAGAAGGTTAGCTATCCAATCGGGCATATACCCTGGAACTTTAAAGGCAAAAGAGATTATTATCAAAATAAGGAATAGATATGGCGGCTACTCGATAGGAACTAAAGATTACAAACTAGCTAGATGGCCTGTAAAAAGCTATGAAAAAATTATTGCTTCTAATGGCGAGATGGAGATGCCAAGATACTTTGTATTTGAGCCAACGATGAGATGTAATCTAAGGTGTAGCTTCTGCTATCAAAAAGATACTAGGGCACTAAGCGATAAGCATGAATTAACATTTGAGCAGGTTAAGACAATAATAGATAATTTGGGTGACCAGGTAGAGAATATACACCTTATAGGTAGTGAGATATTCATGAGGAATGATATCCTTGACATAATAGAGTATTTGAATGAAAAAAAGATATCATGCTCACTTATGACAAATGGAACATTGGTAACAGACAAGATGGTAGAAAGGCTGCTAAAGTGTCCTAATGTTACAATGATATGGACATCGATAGATGGATTAAAGGATCTTCATAACAAATTAAGAGGCTCTGTGTCTGCATTTGACAGGACAACTAAGTTCCTTAAGACGCTCAGCGGCAAAACAAACATCGGTGTTAATGCAGTTGTCATGGACACAAATTTACATCAGCTAAAAGAGTTAGTACCATTGATGCATGATCTTGGTGTGCCTCAGCTAACGTTCGAGTTAGAAATGTTCTCAAACAAACAAGATTTTGAGAATACAAGAGATACCTTTGGACTAAAGAGTGAGGAAATATCAATGTTATACAGCGAGAGAACAAGGCCAAGATATGAGATAGAGGAACTAAAGAGAGAATGGGAAGAGATAAAAAGACTAGGCAAAGAATTTGGTGTTGTTGTGGAGGTTAAGCCACCTATTGCGATTTATTATGACACATTCTACAGGGGAGATAGCAGAAATGACTTAACATTAATGTGCAGAGACTGGGCATTATGCAGGATAGATTGCAAGGGTAATGTCATTTTATGTAATATACTGAAAAAGGAATTTGGAAATCTTTTAGAGAAGCCATTGGCCGAGATATGGAATTCTGAAGAGTTCAAGGCAACAAGAATGAAATTCTTAACTAATAATATGACTGATATATGCAAGAGGTGCGAGAAGCTATGCCATATACCTGAGATAGAGCATAGACAGGTGGCTCAAGAGATAGAGATTAAAACACATTAGACAAAAATGATACTATGGGTGAAGCAGCATCACTGTGCATGTAATGAACAAAAAATTAAGAGTAACATATTTTAGGAATGTTTGTATAGGCAATGCTAGATGTGTGCAAAATGATTCAAAGCATTTCCACATAGATGAAGGAAAGGCATTATTAAAAGACTCAAAAGATTTGGGTGATGAATCTTTTGTGTTAGAAGGCAAGTATGATGAGGAGAATTATAAGCTGTTAATAGAAGCTGCAAAGACATGTCCAGTTAATGCAATTACAGTATATGATTTTGAAAAAAATGCTGAAATAGTCGGAAATAAAATTAAATTCAGCAGTAGTTATAAAGAAATACCTGCAGAGTATGATGATTCAAAAGACTTTAAGTTAGATGAAAGGGGATATTTCTTAATCAAAGTTGACAGGAAAAATAAGAACATTGAAGTGGCTTTTTGCAAAGGAAAGAATATTGTTGAATTAAAAGTAGTAGGCAAGAAACCTATTGAAATATACCACACAATAATAAATCAAAAAATTATATCCCAGCCTAGCCATGCAGCTTATCTAGGGAGAGAATTGCAAAAGGCGTATATTGCCTTAGATAAGAATATAGAATATATACAAGATGATGAGCTTGATTTTTCAAAAAAGTATAAGGAAACAAATTTATGAAAACCGAAACTATAGAAAGGCTTAAAAACATTGAAGGGCTGGGAGCAGTTTTCTACCTCAATAAGGAAGATAAACAAAAAATTAAGGAATTAGAAGATGTCAATAATCATGGTGTGTTTGAGGCAATTAAGAGAGAAATAACAATAATGTTGACTCATGATTCTAAATTTAAGGACCCAGAAGCACCAATAGTCAAAAAAATTGGAAAGAATATTGTATTTCCACCTGTTCCATTTTCTGAAATAGACAAAAAAAATGTTGTATCATCTTCCCCCTCACCAAAAGTACATAAATTTTTAATAGAAAGATTTAGATTAGACTTAAGAAATGAAGAGGCTACTTTAATAATAGGCTATGATGGATAAAAATGATAAAGATACTTGGTTTTTTGGATCTCTTGGTAGCGTTGGATATAGTTTTATTAATTTTTGGTTATGATGGATTTTTTTCAGCATTCTTAATAATTTACTTAATTTTAAAATTTATATTATATTTATGTCAACTACTAATATTAAAAATTCTTTTGCAGCACCAGCAAGTCTTATACCATTTCCAGC
>CAZSRE010000017.1:0-13070 GCA_964609195.1 Candidatus Woesearchaeota archaeon
TCATACATAATCTTGTGCCCTTCAGAATTCTGATGGATTCCATCTACCATTAATTGTTTATAATCTATATTCTCATAATATTTCCAGAGATCAACATAATCGACTTTTTCTTTCTTACATTGAGATTCCGCAATATCATTAAATTGCTTGATAAGACTGTTTTTATACGAACAGCCTGGAAGCCAGAGGATTGGATCAACTTTAGTCTCATCTACTGGTGCATCTCCAACAAACACTATCTTTTTTGAGTATTTTTTAGCGATAGTAAATAGTTTTTTTAGATTGTTCTTAAATTCGTCAGGACTAAGCATAGATGTTTTATCTTTATTAATAAAGATAGAGTCATTACTGCCTGTCGAAATTATAATTATTACCTCTTCATCTTTCTCCTCTATTCTGGCTTCTATTTCCTGCTTGAATCTTTCAAGAAGCAATTCAGAATTGTCACCTGAAATGCCGAGGTTATAAGTAAGATAGTAGGACTCATAATTTGAATCTATGACTTTCTTATCTAAAAACCTTCTAAGTCTTTGCACCCAACCGCCTTCTACATCCCAAGCACCATATGTTATGCTATCTCCAAACACCAAAATAGTTGCCATAATTCTTAGGTTGATTTATTGCTTATTAATCTTTCCGCAAAAGAAAGCTTTAAAAGGAAATAAGTAGCTGGATTTGCAATAGTTAAATTTATATATATGATATGTTATATTTAGTGATATGGAAAGTATAACAAAATTAAGGAAGGTTGGAGGCTCTATTGTAGCAACAGTACCCAAGAAGATTATAGAACTAGAGGGACTTATGCCTGGTCAAATTGTAAAGATTAAAATAGAGAAGATAAAAAAAAGCTTTTTCGGAGCTGCTAAAGGTGTTGGATCTTTTACAAAGGAAGATGAACATTGGATAGAAGGCAAGAATGACTAGATATGTTGTTGACGCTTATGCATGGATAGAATACCTTGATGGTTCTGAGAAGGGTAAAAATGTAGCTAGAATAATAGAAGATAGTCAGAATGAAGTATTTACATCTTCTGCAACTCTGGCAGAGGTTACTGCGAAATTTTTGAGAACAAATAAAGATGTCAAGATAGCACTGACAGTAATAAACAGTATTTCTAATGTAATCAATATAACACAAGAGCTTGGTTTTATGGCTGGGCATTTACATTTTGAAGCTAAGAAAAAAGTCAAGGATTTTGGCATGCTTGATGCATTTGTTGCTGCAACAGCTAAGAAGCTGAATGCCAAGATTTTAACAGGTGATGATGATTTTAAGCATTTTAAGGAAGCTGTTTTTATATAATGCGTTTGCTAAATTTATTTCTGTTGGAAAGCTTTAAAAAGAAACAAATAGCTGGCTTTAACTATGGGTCAGTAACTCAGCCTGGGAGAGTACACGACTGAAGATCGTGCTGTCGCTGGTTCAAATCCAGCCTGGCCCACCTTCATATTTAATAGCTTCATATAGCATTAAAGCTTAAGTTAAATTTAAATATTATAAGGAGTTATATTCAGATATGAAATACTTAATTGCATTAACAATTTTAAGCATAATCTTTTTAGCTGGATGTACGACAAACACACCACCAGGCACAACAACAGTACAGTTATATGATAAAGAAAGTTGTGAGAAGATCGGCGGCTATTGGAAGAATAATGCTTGTGCAATGCAGGGCAATATAAATCCTACAACAGTTGCTCAAACAGGTGGTGGAGGTTTGGTATCTGTAGAATATTATCAGAAGATACGGAACATTACTGACCCAGATGAATGTAGAAGAATGACTGCAGTTTGGAGAGACTGTGCAGATGGGACTTGCACCCCAGGATGTTTCCCTCCACCAAACGCATGAAAGCGATAATTGGATTGTTAATTATAAGTATCATTTTCATAGCTGGGTGTGCACCACAACAGCAAGTATTTTGCACTGAAGAAGCTAAAATATGCCCAGATGGATCTGGAGTGGGCAGAAATCCTGATAAGAATTGCGAGTTTGACCCTTGCCCTGTTGAGTTTGTTACGGACGCTGAACAATGCGAGGGAGGTAAGACAGTTACATGCCCAGATGGAACTCAATATGATAGATGGAATGTGGTAGATGGGAAATGCTTTATGATAAACTATTTGAGAGATCCGTGCGGTGAATTGCCAGGCGGAAGAGTAATGCAAATTACACCTGAAATTTGCCAACAAGCAGGCGGTAACTGGAATGAATGTGGCAGCGTATGTACTGGTGAAGGTCCAGATTGTATAGGCATAACTGTATGTAATCCACAATGTGAATGCGGAGGAATAGCAGGATTCAATTGCCCAGAAGGATATGAATGCAGGCTGTCTGGAAAGATAGCCGATGAGATGGGAGTTTGCATACCAAAAGCTAATGTTTAAAAAGTTTTCTAACATATAGCTTAACATGACTCTAGATTCAACCGAAAGCAATTTATTAGAAAATGTTATATCTGATCTAAGGAACATTCAAAAAAAGCAGGAATGCACTCCAGAGTATAACTTAGAGATTATTGAAAGAGACGAACTTAGCCTTGGGTTTTATCAAATTAGAAAAACAGATCCGATAACTGGCTGGGAAATTGGACGATCTGTTGGGTACTTCAAAATTTTAGGAGGAAGGTTAGATAAGTTCTATTAAAATGAACCTATTGGAAAAGATTGTAGAAAGATTAACTCCGAGAAGTAAGAAATTAGAAACACAATTAGAGTATGTAAGAAGAGAAGATCAAGGCAGGGGTTGTGTTGATGTTCTTGTTTATGAATATAATAAAATTACAAAAGAAAGAAAATATTTGCATACTGTACCTGTTAAAACTGTTCCCACCAATTATAAGCAGCTAATAGAAAACTAAATAAATAAGCAATCTTAGATTATTCTCATGATGAAAGGAAAAAAAGGTGCTCTTGAGCTTTCTATGAGCACTATCATCATCATAGTCATAGGCGTAGTTCTATTAAGCTTGGCTTTATTCTTTGTAAGAAGCTTATTCTCACAGATTACAGAGATAAAAGATGATGTTTTTACAAGGGCTAAGGTTGATATTGAGAATATTGGAAGGAGCGGGAAGTTCAGCGTTAGTGATATTGTGAGAGTAGGGCAGGGAAGCACAACAACATTCCCAATATATGTTGAGCATGATGGAAGTGCTGGATCTGGCAGCAAGCAATTTACAATACAGCTTACTCCAAATGGAGATTTTGAAAGAGTAGTTAAGGCTAAGATAGTATCTCCAACTACAGTAACATTACAGGAAGGACAGGAAGCTAAGTTTTTAGCGCAGGTAGTTGCTATAGAAGTTGCTCCTGTAACTACAGAAGCCAGTTATCAGATAACAGTAACTTGCGATGGATGCTCACAGCAATATGCATCTGGCGGAGTTGTAATTGAAGTGCAGGAAAGATGAGAATTATTTTAATAAGGCTTAAATATTTTATTTGATTCTTTATTATTATGAGATTTGCTTATCTACTAATTATTGCACTGATATTCATTGCTGGATGATATTAGTGTCAAAAGATTATAAATATGCCGATAGAAAACTAAATAAATAAGCAATCTTAGATTATTCTCATGATGAAAGGAAAAAAAGGTGCTCTTGAGCTTTCTATGAGCACTATCATCATCATAGTCATAGGCGTAGTTCTATTAAGCTTGGCTTTATTCTTTGTAAGAAGCTTATTCTCACAGATTACAGAGATAAAAGATGATGTTTTTACAAGGGCTAAGGTTGATATTGAGAATATTGGAAGGAGCGGGAAGTTCAGCGTTAGTGATATTGTGAGAGTAGGGCAGGGAAGCACAACAACATTCCCAATATATGTTGAGCATGATGGAAGTGCTGGATCTGGCAGCAAGCAATTTACAATACAGCTTACTCCAAATGGAGATTTTGAAAGAGTAGTTAAGGCTAAGATAGTATCTCCAACTACAGTAACATTGCAGGAAGGACAGGAGGCTAAGTTTTTAGCACAGGTAGTTGCAGTAGGCAATGCACCTATAACAACTGAAGCCAGCTATCAGATTATGGTAACATGCGATGGATGCACAGATGCTTATGCTTCTGGAGGAGTTGTAATAGAAGTTACTGAAAGAAGAGGATTGTTTGGATAGGCTTAAATATTATTTTGATTTCTAGTATATTATGAGATTACTTTGTATTGGATGTTTACATGGAAAGATACCTAAGAAGCTAGTTAAGAGACTAAGAAAAGAAGAATTTGACTATGTTCTTTGTACTGGAGACCTTGCAGATGGAGATAGGACAAGAAAGTTAATATTCAGGTATTGGGATTTGCTTACTGGAGGGTTAAACCTGGAAGACTTTGTTGACAAGAAAAAACTTGCGAAGATAAGGAAAGAAGAGATTGCAAGCATGAAGAAATCTGTTAAGTTCCTTGACTCTCTTGGCAAGAAAGTACTGCTAGTCTATGGCAATAATGATTATCTCAGAAAACACGTAGAAGATAAAAGATTAAGCACTCTTGATGAACTTATCAAGAAAAAAGACATCTGGCTGATAAGAAGAGGAAGCCTTAAAGGAGAAGTAAATATTGCTGGAGTATCCGGATTTAGATATGATATTGATGAAGTCAAAAAAGTTTTGTCAAAAATCAAGAAGCCTGTAATATTCATGACACATGTTCCGGCATATGGTTATTTTGATAAGGTAGGGCTAAAGATTAGTCCAGCTTATGGGGGACATGTTGGAGAGAAATCTGTGCTGCAAGGTATAAAAAGATACAAGCCATTAGTTCATATTTCCAGCCATATGCATGAGCATCAGGGCAAGAAGAAGCTAGGAAAGACATGGATAGTAAATACAGGAGCAGCATATCTTGGAAAATATGCAATAATAGAAATAGAAAATGGGAAGGTTAAAGATGTAAAGTTTGGAAGATGAGATGTAGATATTTTTAAATACATCCCACATTACCTAGAATCTATGAAAAAGAACTTTAAAAACATATCTCACTTCAAAAACAAAGAGGCTGTTTTTGAATATACTTTAAGAAAATTTTCCAAGGATAGCAAGATTATTGCTGTTACAGGTTCTACAGCACGCAAACCAATAAGAGAATTTTCAGATATAGATATCAATATATGGGGAAAATCTATAAAGAAACCACACTACGAGATTATTTTCGTAAATAAAAAACCTGTTTTGGTTAGCATATATTTCTATAAATACAAAAGAGGAAAAGAAACAAGCCCACCAACAAAGTTTAGAATTTTATATGGGAAGTTTAATGATAATATAGAACTTTTTCAGGGTATGGATGCATTAAAGTATAACCACAAAGAATCAATTAAAAGACAATGCCAGTTAATTATAGACTTTGCATTTAAGTACTTTAGATCAAAAGATGAGAAATATTTGGGTTATATACAAAAACGAATAAGATGAAAATTGCTCCAATAATGATATTAACAATAATATTTCTATCCGGATGTAAAAACGTAGAGGAAGCTTGTATAAATGGTAGATGTTTTAACCTTGAGACTGCAGGCACTCCTGAGGAAAGGCAGATTGGGTTGATGCAGCATGTTAGCTTGGCAGAAGATACGGGGATGTTTTTTATTTTCAATAATGAAGATAGACATTCTATATGGATGAAGAACATGAATTTCCCTATTGATATAATCTGGATAGACAACAATTATAATGTAATAGACATAAAAAGAAATGCAGAGCCTTGCATAGATAACTGCGAGGTATACTCGCCAAAAAGTGATGCTAAGTATGTTTTAGAGGTAAATGTGGACAGTAAGATAAATATAGGGGATAAGGTTGAGATAAGATGATGCTGTACAATACATTAACTAAAAAAAAGGAAGAGTTCAAGCCTATAAAACCAGGATTTGTCGGCCTATATACTTGCGGTATAACAGCTTACCAATATGCTCACATAGGCAATTTAAGGACTTACATATTTGAGGATATCCTAAAAAGAGCATTATTGTATAATGGCTATAATGTAAGGCATGTGATGAATGTTACTGATGTAGGTCATCTTACAAATGATTCTGATGCTGGAGATGATAAGTTAGACATAGAAGCAAAAAAAACTGGTAGAGATGTCTGGCAACTAGCTGAGTTCTACACAGAAGCATTCTTTGACGATATTAACAAGCTGAATATCTTAAAACCTGATATTATTTCTAAAGCAACAGATAATATAAAAGAGCAGATTAGTCTAATAGAAATATTGCTTAAAAAAGGATATGCATACAAGACAAAAGAGGCAATCTATTTTGACACTTCTAAATTTGAAGATTATGGAAAACTAGCTGGACTAAAGCAGGGGAAGACAAAATCCAGGACAACACATCATGAAGGCAAGAGAAACAAGGCTGATTTTGCATTATGGTTTTTCCTAACTGGAAAGCATGCAAATCATATTATGAGATGGGATTCTCCATGGAATGCTGGCTTTCCTGGCTGGCACATTGAATGTTCTGCTATATCTATGAAGTATCTTGGCAATACTTTTGACATCCATACTGGAGGAATTGACCATATTCCTATTCATCATACAAATGAGATAGCCCAGTCAGAAGCAGCTACTGGCAAGAAATTTGTGAATTACTGGATACATGGAGAATTTCTTGTCCTAAACAAGGCTAAGATGGCTAAGTCTGCCGGAAATTTTATTACGCTAAATAGTTTATTGGAGAAGGGCTTTGATCCTTCTGACTACAGGTATTTCTGCTTGCAGGCACACTACAGAAAACAGCTGAGCTTCAGCTGGCAGGCATTAGAAAATGCAAAAAAAGCTTTTGACCAGCTAAAAGAAAGAATAATTGAGATTAAGAAAAAGAAAGGCACCAAAAAAAGTATAATTTCTAAGGATTATAAAAAAGAGTTTCTTGCTGCTATTAATGACGATTTAAACATGCCTATGGCTTTGGCAATGCTTTGGGGGGTTGTTAAGGATAATGGGTTGAATAATAATGACAAGTACAAATTAATTTTAGATTTTGATAAAGTGCTAGGGTTAAATCTAGACAAAATAAGAGAAGAGAAAGTGGAGCTAAGCAAAGAAATTGAAGACTTAATAAAGCATAGAGAAGAAGCAAGGAAGAAAAAAGACTGGAAGAAAGCAGATGAAATCAGGAACAGCTTATTGAAAATGGATATAATATTAGAAGATACTCCTAAAGGCGTTAAATGGAAGAGGATAAAGCAAAAATGAACACACATTATCTAAAGGCTGAGTTTAATGTTGGAAAGAATGGTGTGACAGAGCACCTTATCAAAGACATAAGAGAAAGATTGAAGAAAAAGAAGATGATCAAGATTAAGTTCTTGCCAAGCATCATCAGAGGCAAGGATAAAGAGGATTTATTCCATCTGTTGGCAAAAGAAACTAATGCAAAAATAATTAAAAAAATAGGTTTTACAGTTGTGTTAAAATATGAAGGCAATTAGAAAAGTAATGGCTGTATTATATGACGTCGAGAATGGCAGGCCATCTTATTTGATAATGCATAGGATTTTGAGATGGCATGGGTGGGAGCTGGTAAAAGAGACTATAGAAGATCATGAAGATGACCTGACAGCTATTACCAGAGGCATTAAAGAAGAAACAGGATTAAAAGAATTCAAATTGAGAGGAAAACTTGGGTATAAATTTGACTGGTTATGGGGAGATTATAGAGTTGTTGTTGAAGATGTCTATATTTTTAAAACAGATATGAGCAAGCCAATAAATTTGAAACAAAAAGTAGTAGAGCATGATTCTTATCTTTGGACTAGTAAAGAAGAAGCATTGCAAAGGCTGACTTATGAAAATACAAGGCAAGTTCTTGAATTAGTAGATAGAAAGCTTAGGTCTTAGAAATAATGAATTAAAAAATAGACTATGTAAAATATTTATTTTTTAGCGTCTCTGTTCCGTAGGTTTACTGACATCCAATGAGGGAGTATTCATTGTTGGCAAAAAAGAGGTGTTCTAAGAATTCAATTTTGAGTAGCCGAAAGCTTTATGTACTGCATACACGTACATACACGTATGGCAACAAAGACTATATCTATTACCGAAGAAGCTTATTCTAGGCTTGCTTCCAAAAAGCATGGAAAGGAGAGCTTTAGTGAGGTTATAAACAGAATTACGAATAAAGTCAGTCTGCTAAATTTTGCTGGCATATTAAGC
Source organism: Candidatus Woesearchaeota archaeon (assembly GCA_964609195.1). Lineage (GTDB taxonomy): Archaea > Nanobdellota > Nanobdellia > SCGC-AAA011-G17 > CAZSRE01. The sequence goes on from CAZSRE010000017.1 coordinate 8,168, forward strand.
AAGGAAGACGCTGATAAACTCGAAGAAGAGATCAAGAAAGGAAGGGAATTAAGCAGAAAAAGGAAGATATTCTAATGATATTAGATAGCACAGCAATTGTAGACTTATTAAGAGGAAATCATGAAATAATAAATAAATTGAGAGCGTTAGAAAAAACAAATACTCCAATAGATACGACATCTGTTTCTGTTTTTGAGATATGGAAAGGTACAAGTGCCATTAGCAGTAAAGAAGAGATTGATAAAATAATTTATATGTTAGAGTCTATATCAACATTGCCCTTAGATGCTATTAGTGCAAAGGAAGCTGGATTGATTCACGCAAGATTAAAGAGTACTGGAATGGAGGTAGCTCCTGAAGATTGCATGATTGCTGGAATAGCTAAAGTAAATAATGAAACATTGGTGACAAGAAATATCAAGCACTTTTCTAGGATTAATGGATTGAAGATTGAAAATTATTAACAAGCTTTTTAGGTAAAAGATAGATTTATAAATATTTACTATTCTACAGTAGTATGTCAAAACTAACTTTCCAACAATCTGATGCACTAAGAGAAGTAATTAAAAGGTGCGGTAAAACCCAAACAGAATTAAGTGATAAGTGTGGCATTGCGCAATCTAGGTTATCTGAAATATTAAGGGGAAGAAAGCATGTAAATAATGATGTTGCAAATAAATTGTATGAGCTATTAGGAAAAGATGATTCATTAGATTTTCTATTAGCTTTAAAACAAAAAAGTGCAGATTATCAAAGAGAACCATGGAGGGCTCTATTCTATACGCCTATACAAAAATTAGAGAAGGTGTATCATAGACATAATTATACTACAAGAGTGTCTATCCTGGAAGACCTTGAAAAACTTGTAGAGAAATATAAGGAAGACTAACAGAAAGCTTTTTAAATAGATTTTCTGGCTTAAAGCATATGGTAAGTGCATTTGATGTTAGTCCTGGAAAATTGATAGAAAAGACAGCTAGCGAGCTTAAAAAGATAGAAAGCATAAAGCCACCAGCATGGTCTAGGTTCGCAAAGACAGGAACCCATAAGGAAAGGCCTCCAGTAGACCCAGAATGGTGGTATGTGAGGAGTGCAGCTGTTCTTAGAAAAGTGTATGTTCACGGCCCTATTGGGGTAAGCAAATTAAGAACCAAATATGGTGGGAAGAAGAATAGGGGATTCAAACCAGAAGCTGTTTTCAAGGGTTCTGGAAGCATAATAAGAAAAATAATGCAGCAACTTGAGAAGGCTGATTTGATAAGGAAGATAGATAAAGGAGTTAGAAAAGGCAAGGTCGTAACACCTAAGGGTAAGTCTTTCTTAGATAAGGTTGCTAAGCAAGTAGCCAAGGCTTAAGATGGCTGATGATATTGACAAGCAGCTAAAATTGCAAGAGCAAATTACTGCAATTGAGGAAACTGCCAAGAGATTTATGACAAGAGATGCTATAACAAGGTATGGAACATTAAAACAGGCGCATCCAGAACTTGCAGTAAATGTGATTGCCATGATTGCAGATGCAGTGCAATCTGGACAGATAAACGACAAGATTGATGATAACACATTCAAAGAGTTGTTAAAGAAGATAAATGAAAGCAAGAAAGAAACAAGGATAAGAAGAGTATGACAAGATACAAGAAACCAGCTGTTAAGAAGAGACTTGCCAAGAAGATGGGGCAGACCAGATGGGCCCCATTCTGGACTATTGCAAAGAAATATGGCAAGAGCAGGATGGGAAAGGTGCACCCGGGAAGGCACACTCATGTTAAGAGAAGCTGGAGAAGAACCAAGATAAAGGCGTAACAAGCCTTTTGAGAAAAGCCTTGAGGGAAAAACAAGGAAAAAGTCGTTAACGGAAAAAATCAAAACAAAATGGCAAACTTAGAAAGAAATTATGTTGTACCATTAAGGCAATATTGGAGAATGGCTCCTAGATACAAGAGAGCTAAGAGAGCTGTTAATGGATTAAGAAGGTTTGTAATAAGGCATATGAAAGTAAGTGAGGTAAAGATTGGAAAGGAATTGAATGATTTCATTCTTGAAAGAGGTCAGAGAAAACCACCTGCAAGAGTGCAGGTTACGATAGTAAAAGAAGACATGATAGGCAAGGTAAATATTATGGGTATTCCTTATAGCAAAGAGGTAAAGGAAGAGAAAAAGAAGCTTTTCGGAAAAGCTTCAGCAAAGAGCTCTTTGGAAAAGACCTCGGAGAAAGAAGCTAAAGAAGAGAAGCATGACCATAAACCTGGCGAACATCATGAACACAAGCATGAAGAGAAAAGCTCTTTAGAACAGCCTTTTGAAAAAAGCCTGGGGAAAAAGACCTTGGAGAAAACTGAAGAGAAAAAAGAGCATAAGGAAGAGAAGCCTAAGGTGAAGAAGGCCGTTAAGAAGAAAGAGACTTCTGAAGATAAAAAATAAATTTTAGTTATCCAGGTATTGTGCTAGAATAGGGTATTCTACAGGCTGCATCCCCGCAGATATATCCATTTGGACATGTTATTTGTATAACTTGTGCAAGTCCATTGTTATTGCAGAAGTACTCAGATACAACATGGCTTGAGGAATTAGTATAAACACATTCATCATAAAAGTTTTGATTGATATATGTAACATATCCTTTAATATATATATTCTGACCGCCATCACTATCATAGCATCCTGAAGGTGCGATTGTTGTGGTTGTACAGGCTTCATCTATATAGTTGCAGTTTTGGTCTATTCCGTCTTGGCAGATTTCTATTGCATTAGGATGTATACTTGGATTATCATCATTGCAATCTACTAAAGTACCGCAGCCAGTGTTCTTATAGTAACCATCGCCATCTCGGTCAGTACATCCACTTCCTCCGCCACCAATAATTTTTATTTTTCTTACTGCCTGACCGCTAAATGCTCCTCCGATTACTAATCCTAAGACTAGAACGCCAACAACTAGAAATAAAGTTTTTTGGTTATCCATCTTAAGTTAGTCTACAGGCACCATCATTACATGCATATCCAGATGGGCAACCCAAGATTGACGAGAAAATCTGATTAGAGCCTGTTTGGCAATAATATTCATTTAATGTTGAATTTGGTGCAGTTGATCGACATGCATCTATGCGTGTTGTGTTGCTGTTGTATGTTGTGCCTTTTATATATATATTTTGCCCATTGTCAGAATCAATGCAGTTTGAAGCTGGAGGAGTGGTAGATGTTGAAACTGTTGTACATGTTTGATCTATTCCATCACAGTTCTGATCAATTCCATCTGAACAAACTTCTACAGCACCAGGATGTATACTGGCATAATCATCATTGCAATCTACTGAAGTGCCGCAACCAGTTTGCCTAAAATAACCGTCACTGTCTATATCTTTGCATGATTTTCCATATTTTGTAGCTTGGCCTGTAAATGTTGCACCAAGCAATAAACCTGCGACAAGAACTCCGACAATCAAGAAAAATCCTTTTGTTTGATCCAAAGTTTCACCCTTTTGTATCATATAATAATAGATACATATATATAAAGTTTTCTAATAAATTTAAGTTATGGAAGACAAGATTATTATAAAAAGGCAAGCAGAAACCAATTTGGAATATGGATGCAGACCAGAAAATAGGAAAATAAAAAACCAGATTGATTATGGAATTGTAGTAATCAACAAACCTGCCGGGCCTACAAGCCACCATGTTGCGGATTATGTCAAGAACATACTAAAAATTGACAAAGCAGGCCACAGTGGGACTCTAGAGTAAAATCAGAGAAATCCTAATGTGACTGGAGTTTTGGCTATAGCTTTAGGCAGAGCAACAAGAGTTGTTGAAACTTTATTGAAATCTGGAAAAGAATATGTTGCATTAATGCATCTGCATGACAAGATAGAAGAAGAGAAGATTAGACAGATGTTTAATGAATTTACTGGAAAGATAATGCAATTGCCGCCTGTAAAAAGCGCTGTTAGGAGAAGACTGAGAGAAAGAGAGATCTACTATGTTAATATTCTTGAGATCGATGGAAAGAATGTTTTATTTAGAATAGGATGCCAGGCAGGAACCTACATCAGAAAATATATACACGATCTAGCTATAAAACTTGGCACAAGAGGACATATGCAGCAGTTGATAAGAACACGAGTTGGTCCATTTACAGATGAGCAATGGCATAGCCTTCATGACCTAAAGGATGCATATGAGTTCTATTTGCAGGGAGATGATAAGCATTTAAGAAAGATAATATTGCCTATAGAATCTGCTGTCGTGAACATTAAAAAAGTATGGATAATGGATAATGCTGTTGATGCTGTGTGCCATGGCGCTAGTCTATATCTTGCTGGCATAGCTAAGATAGACAATGGGATAATGAGGGGCAATGAGGTTGCAATAATGACTCTTAAAGATGAGTTAGTCGGGATTGGAAAAGCTGTTTTTGATTCTGGTGGAATGAAGAAACATGAGAAAGGCGTTGCTGTAAAATTGTATAAGGTGTTTATGGAGAGAGGAACTTATCCTAAACTTTTAAAAAAAGTTTAATCAAAACAAGCTTTTAAAAAAGCTTGAGGAAAATTAGAATACTGTCGTTGTTACTATTGTTGATGTTGTTACAGTTGTAGGTGGAGCAGTGGATGTGCTGGTTGAGGTTGTTGTACTTGTTGAGGTTGTTGTACTTGTTGAGGTTGTTGTACTTGTTGAGGTTGTTGTTGTACTTGTAGATGAAGGTACTTCTAGTTCTGCCCAAGATAAATCTAGGTATGTTGAAGTACCATCTATAACTTCTCTCACACCAACCTCTAGTCTTAAATCATTATAATCTGTTATGCTTGCGGCTTCTGCTGCTGTTAGTGTATAGAAATATGTGGTAAATAATGTGCTAGTTACAGGTATGGTATAGCTTGAAATCTGAGTAGGTCCCTGCAACAAT
>CAZSRE010000018.1:0-7194 GCA_964609195.1 Candidatus Woesearchaeota archaeon
AATGCGGCCGCAGCATGCCAGCTTGGGAAGCTTGTGTTCCAGCCTGGAAAAACAAGGTATATTCCGAGATTTAATGCCTCAAAAGGCCTGATTCTCATGACAGTTACCTTAAGTATTAAAGTCAGTAATCCAGAAACAATAAAACTTGCCCATAAAGGCAGTATCCATTCTCTTTTCCTAGTTTCCCACAAGAGCATAGTGGTCATAACCACCAATATCAAGATTGTGCTGCTGATGTTTGTAATCCAATCAAAAATTTCATTAAGCAAACCAGCCCTTATAGAATGCACAAATAGTATTATGTCATTATCGAATATGAATGATATTAGCATAGCTGCTATAAGTACCCAGAAAATATCTCTTTTTTTCATCTGAAAAAGTTGGCTTATTTCTGCTTATATAGTTTTCCAATAGTTAATTTTAAATATAACTATTAGAATTATCAAATGACATGCTTAATGTATGGTTCTATTCAATATTTAGTGTAATAATTGTAAGTCTCATATCATTTGTAGGGATATTTACACTATCTGTCAAAGAGAAGAGGCTGAAAAAGTTCCTTATTTATTTAGTTAGCTTCTCGACAGGTGCATTGCTGGGTGATGCATTCATCCATCTCCTCCCTAGCGTTGTGAAAGAATATGGTTTTGGGTTAAGCATCTCTCTCTCAGTCCTCTCGGGAATAGCGCTTTCTTTTGTGATAGAGAAATTCATACACTGGCGCCATTGCCATAATACAGGCAATGGCAAGCATATTCATCCATTTGCAATTGTCAATCTATATGGAGATAGCATACACAATTTCATTGATGGGCTTATAATCGGTGCTGGCTACCTTGTAAGTATAGATGTTGGAATAGCAACAACAATAGCAGTCATTCTCCATGAGATTCCTCAAGAGATAGGTGACTTTGCAATTTTATTGCATGGGGGATTCACAAAAGGAAAAGCCTTGTTTTATAACTTCATAACAGCCATAACAGCAATTGTAGGTCTTGCAGTTTCCTTGCTTTCTGGGCTTTATATAAATAATATACTTGCATTCCTTGTCCCATTCTCCGCAGGCAGCCTTATCTATATAGCAGGCTCTGATCTTATTCCAGAATTGCACAAGGAAGTTGCTGCCAAGAAATCCGTCATCCAATTTGCTTTGTTCTTGCTAGGCATATTTACTATGTTTATACTGTTATATTTAGAATAAATCCACAAACAATATTAAGATATAAACGCTGATCATTTTATGAAATATGAATATTCTATGGTATTAAGGCTGCTTTTTCTATTATTCCCACCATCTTTGTTCTATACAATCTTTCTTCCATTGACAATCTATCCAGTGTTTGCGGCATTCAAGCTTTTAAACTTCCAGGCATCAATTTCAGGCAGCAGTCTGGTAGTCAATGCACAGCCTCTCGCTTTCATCTCAGCATGCATTGCCCCATACGCTTATTATCTTATACTTGCGTTAATAATGCTTACAAAAGAAATAAAGCCTGTGACAAGACTTAAGATGTTCTTGCTTGGCTCTATCTTGATATTGTTTGCAAACATCTTAAGAATCCTAATCCTGACCCTAGTTCTACTGTATCTTGGCAATAACGCTTTCGAGTTTATTCACATAAGCTTCTGGTATTTCGTCTCTACCATCTATGTTGTACTTATCTGGATATTATTAACAAAGATATTTAAGATCGCTTCCATCCCAATATACTCAGATTTCAAATATCTGCTGGAAAATAGCATATTCAAAAAGAAAGTTTTAAATAAACATAAATAACTACCTAGATATAGAAATTGAGGTGCATAAAGTGAAATATAAAACCATACTACTAATTTTAGCAGCGCTCGTATTATCTTTCTCTGTAAATGCTGCTGAAGACTGCTCGGTAAGAGGTAGTGTAGTGTTTACTGCTGACAAGTATGGTTACATGCCTGGTGAATCAATAGATGGAGTTATTAAGATAGTTAATAATCATCAATCAGATTCTACAGTTATTTACTCTTTAAAATTAATAAGAGATGGAGATGGTTTTAACCCATTGTCGCTTACTGAGAGAAGAACTGTCCCTCCTGGAAATTCTACATACAAACTTTTCCAGATATTTAGGGCTGGATTCCCGCAAGACGCCACAACAGGCAAGTGGTTGATACAGTTAAATGCAGGCATAGATACTTGCATATATCAAAATACAGAAGTAGTCTCTATTTCAACCTGCTCTGATGGAATATTAAATGGAGAAGAAGAAGGTGTTGATTGCGGAGGCAAGTGTAAGAAAGAATGCACTGTTGCTAATGTAATAGAACAGCCAAAAACAGAAGCTCAGCCTCCAGCAAGTACAAGCTACCAGGATTATATAATAGAAAAGCTTCCATTCTCACTGCCAGAGAACTTTTTCCTCTACCTAACAATAATAGTCTTATTGTTAATGATAATCATGGGGGCATCTATAATCTATTGGAAAAGAAGAGCAAGGTTCTCAAAGTTCTACTAGAATATCTTTACCACACCAAGAGTCAGCAAAGTAACTATCACCGCGTCTACAATGACTCCAAAGATTACAGAAAGATAAGCCTTGATTCTTTTCATGCCTATCAGCCATGCTAATAACACTCCTGTATATGTACCCGTTCCAGGCAAAGGCAAGGCTATAAACGCGAAGAAAGCAAGGTAAGGCCAGGTTTTATCTTTTTTCTCATGAAATTTCTTGACTATAAAGTTAGCATATAGATCGAACATCTTCTCATAGTACCTTATTTTCATAAAATGTTTATGAAGGTAATCTAAAAAAAAGAATATTAATGGAGCAATAGACAGATTTCCAAGCAAAGATAAAAAAAGAACAAGCCAAACATTCAAACCAGAAGAGATGCCATATGGGATAGACAGTCTGACTTCTGTCACAGGCAGCATGCTAAGCAGTACCGTCCAGATTGCATTATTGATCATGCACCATCAGAGCCTTTTTGGAATACCAATATGTCTTCTGTAGTCAGTTTTTCTCCATTTTTCAGTTTTTCTTCTACATATTTTAACTTTTCTTTAAGCATGGCTATCTCTTTATCTTTAGTATTCACAGCATCTGTAGGCTTGCTTAGTCTATCTAGTCTATTCTTGAGCTTTTTTTCTTCTTCGTGTTTAATCCTAAGAGTATTATTTATCTCGACATACAATCTTTTAAGTTTAACAAACCTTCTGAATGCATCCTCTTGCTGCTGCCTGATAACGTTTATAGCTCTGCTTTTCTCAATAAAATCATTATAACCTACTTCATCTTTTTTAGCATTCTCCTGTATCTTTCCATGTAGATCCTGGGCCTTCGACTTTGTAATTTCAATCTCACTAGATAATTGTCTCAGATGGTCTACAACCTTCACAACCTCTGTCATCTTATTATATTGGTCTTTTAGCTTTTTAATCTGTTTCATTAATTTCTGCTCTTTGCTAAATGACATAACCTCTGTTTCTATCTTCTTCTCAAGCAGTTCCATAGTATCTTTTATCTTTCCTGGATTGATTCTAAGGCTAGATTTCTTGTAGATTTCCTCTCTCTCTTTGTTAAGCAGTTTTACTTTAGAAATAAGTTCCCCTACTGCCTTGTTATATGCATTCCTTTCTTGTTTTAATTTCTGTATATCTACACTGATAGTGTCTTTCTTTATCTTTATATCCTTAACATCCTTAATAGATTCTTGAAGTTGTTTTTTTAACTCTTCTTTTTTAGCAAACCATTCTTCTTTCTTTACATTAACATCATCCAGTTTAGTTTTCAGGCTAGCGATCTCGGTTTCCAACGCCCTATATCTTTCCACAAGCTTATCTTTGCTTTCCCAGAATCTCTCGAGCATTTTACGCCTTCTTCCATCTTATTTTTTGCTTTTTGCAAGCTTATTATCTTTTTTAGCTTTTTTATCTTTTGATTAAGTTTTCCGTCAACGCTTTTCTAAAGGGTTGTAGCTTAACCGAATAAAGCTCCGAGTCCGGCTGCTGCGTCTTCTTCCTTTACTTCTTCTTTCTTCTCTTCCTTCTTGCTTTCCTTCTTAGCATCTGCTGATGTTCCGGCTGCAACAGGGAATGAAGCTTCCTTAACAACCTCATCTATATTGACTCCATGTAAGGCTGCTACTAATGCTCTAACTTTACCTTCCTCTACATGTATTCCGGCTGCTTCTAGTACTTTCTTTACATTAGCTTCATTTACTTCCTTTCCAGCCTTGTGCAACAACATTGCACCATATACATATTCCATTTTATCCTCCGTTATCATTAACTCCCATTTTATTGTTCAATGCCAGAGACTCAATGTATGCCTTCTTTACAAGCCATGTAATAGTGTCTTTGGTTGCATAATCAGTGTTTATTGCAAGATTGAATACTTCTCTTATTATTCTCTTTATTTCCTCAATATACTTAGCCTCATCTATATCTAGAACATTACTCTCATAAACATTTCCGTTCTCAAACATTGCTATTAACCTTACACCAATCTCAATAGGCTCAATTCCAAGCTTGCTTAGTATATCTGCTTTCTTCGCATCAATTATCTCTCCCTTCTTAACAAATAACTTGTCTTCCTTTATAGCAATTTTTCCAGATTCTATTGCAGTCTTCAATCCAGCAGAGCTGAACTCTCCAATTACAGGTCCAGGTGGGAATTGTGTTATGCCTGCCTGTATAGTGATATCATTAGGTGCTATCTGTCCAGATTTAGCAAATGTGTTTGACTTGCTTTTTGCAAGCATCTTGCTAAGGACAAAAGGATCATCATTAGTCAATATCAATGCAGGAATGCCGTAATCTAAAGTAGCTATAAGATTAGTTATTCCTTTCCTCTCATTCTCAGCATTTTCAAATGCCAGTTTCATTAAGCTCTTCTTGCTTACTTTAACCTCTAACTGATCTCTGAACTTTGACTTTAGTTTCTGTAACTGTCCGCTTGGATAGTTGCTAAGATCCATAATCCCAATTACCCTAGACTGCTTTACTAACTTGCTTAGATTACTAAGCTCAGCTTTCTTAGCAGCAGATACATGTGCCATTAATCCTTACCCCCAGCATTAATCTTGAAGGGCTTCCCCATTGTTAGCTTTAATACTACAGATTTTATGCTAGCCTCTTCCTGAGGCAACATAGGAATAATGTTATTGTAAACAGCAGTTACGTTATCAGCTATATCCTCATCATTGCTGTCTTCCATGCCAACGCAGCATTTTACTACAGCTTCGTTTTTAGTTGCCACCTTAACAGTATTCTGCAACTTCTCATAAACAGGCTTTAGTGCTGCCAGGTTTGGAGGCACTATTGCCCCGCTTTTGGGATTTGGCATCTTTCCTCTAGGTCCAAGCACCTTTCCAAAGACAGTGGCAATCTGTGGCATAATGTTTGCCTGTGCGACAAAGAAATCATAATCAATAGCCATCTTCTTCAGCTTTTTATTATTGCCTTGCCACTCTGCAAAATCATCCTTGAGAATTATGTGATCAAAAACAGTCTTGGCATTAACAGACAAGTCTTTATCGACTATAGCGCATATCTTTAGTTTCTTGCCTCTATTTCTAGGTAAGGTTATGAAATTCTCGATAGAATTCTTCTTAGGGTCAAAGAACTTTAGGTTAATAACAAGGTCAAAGCTTTGTTTAAAATTCCTTTTCTTGCTTGCTTCCTTTACAGCCTTTATTGTCTTAAGTATTTCTTCTTTCTTCATCTTGCCTCCCTCCTACCCTAGCTAAGCTTGCGCTTACGGTAGTCTATGGGAATCTAAAATAGCTAAAATAAGTCTTTATAAAGCTTTCTTTATAAGAAAACTCATCTCTTCTTGCTGGCTTTCTTGATTATGGCGCTTTCCCTTATTACCAGCTTAGGTTTAGCATCTGCTCCTATTTTCTCATGCAATAGCCTGATAATATCCTCATGCTGCTTTAACCTATCAGAATGCTCCTCAAATTTCCTTTCATAATCCAAATGTTTTCTTTTAACCTTAGAAAAAGCCTCAACAGTATCTTGTTTATGATCTCTAAACTTCATCATTAACAATCTAAAAGCCTCACTCCTTGATAATATCCAGTCTGCGAATGTCATCATATCACCTCTTGTAATAAATAAGTTCAGACTTGGACTTTAAAAATGTTTCTTTTTTTATTTCTTTTCTCTCTTTAACCATCCACGAGAATAAAAACCATATCCTAATGCACCAGTAATCAATGGACCTAAATACGAAAAAAGAAAATTAGCTGGTTTCTTATTATAATCCGCAATATCATCAATTCTGCTAGCTATATTATTCAAAACAGGCTTAAAAACTAGTTTATTAGTTGAAGTTTTGATATCACTTTCAATCTTAGCAACCTCGTCTTCCAATCCACCGATTCCCTCAATGTGTGGATTATTTTTAACAACCTCTAAAGAAAATTTTGTATAAATAAGAGCTTTTGTTGGGTCATTTCCTTCGTAACTTCTTAAATATGAAGAAGCACCTTGCAATACATTTAACTCATTTTGCAAGTATGGTGCTGTGAGTTCCTTACCTATAAAATAAGCCGAAGCTAGTGTAACTCCGCTTAAAACAGTATAAGCAAAACGTCTCTTAATATCCTGCTTGGTAATCTTCTTTATTTTAACTACATCTTCAATTTCATGAATTCTAGCTGGATTATCTCTCATATCTTTATATAAGATAAAAAAGCTTAAAAACTTTTCCTCTGCAGTTCTACAGCATATAATCTCTCAAAAGCCACTTTATTTTCTTCAAGAATCTCCTCAACAAATCCATTCTGCTTCATTATCTGCTTGATTTTTCTTGGCTTGGATAAGCTGGAATACAAAAGCAGAATAAATCCATTTTTATTCAAGAATTTTCCAGCTTGCTTCAAGAATTTCTCGATAATCTCATACCCTTTCTTCCCACCATCCAATGCAACATCTTTATATTTGCTGTTTGGCAGATAAGGAGGATTAAAGATAATAACATCAAACTTTCCTTTAACATTGCTGAATAAATCACTTTTCTTCACTTTGACTTTATCTGTTTTTTGCAAACTTTTTTCTAAAAAGCTTACAGTGTCTTTATCAATATCCACAGCAACTACTTCCTTAGCATTAACAGCAGCCCTAGCCAATATTCCAGTGCCAGTTCCCACATCTAATACTCTTCCATAAGCTAGTTTTCTAACATATTTCTCTAACAAGAAAGAATCTTC
>CAZSRE010000018.1:7294-12655 GCA_964609195.1 Candidatus Woesearchaeota archaeon
GCTTTAAAATATTCTCTAACTCTTTCAAGAATATTCTGCAGATAATATTTCTCTATCTTTTTCTCAAACAGAACATCTAGGTCTTCAAATTCTGTTATTCTGTAATTATTATTCAAATTCTCAACTATAAACAAATTCTTCATTCTTTTCAGCTGCCTGCGAATATTACTGCTAGCCACCCCTTTAACTTCAAAGTTGTTTTTCTTCCTCAACCCAATTACAGCTTCTCTTATTTGCTCAGAATTCAAATGCTCTTTCTTCTTCTTAGCATCTAACAAAACTTGCAATACATCAACAACCACGTCTCTGGAGTCCCCAGGTTGTAATAATCCTATACTCAAGCATAATTTTCTAACAAGCTCCCTCTCTTTCTCCATGCTAGGCTTCTCATATCTCCTAAGAGTTATCTCTGCCAATGCTTCTTCTTTTGCTATAGTCTTCCTAACCATGCTAACATACCAGTTATGTTTTGTTTATATAGATTCTCACTTAATAATCCAGCAGATCTAACCATATCTAAAGGAATATACTTAATTATTTTAAACATTATAGTCTCTGGATAAATTACAATATTACCTGCTTTGTAGCTAAAGATTATCTTCAATGGATCGGTGCCAAGGTCATTTGTATAGAGTATAACAAAGAAGCTTACCTTTACTGTGGCAGCATCAGCCATGTTGTTTCTGGCCGGTCCAGGAACACCTTGTAGAAAAGTGCCTGCAGGATCATCAGATCTTAATGAATCAATAAGTCTTTTTCTTTCCAGCTGCTGACCATCATATTCTACAGTTCCCTCAGTATTAAATGCGCTCATCTTTATTATGAACATCTTATAATTGCTTCCAATCATGTCTTGGTATTGATTATTATTATAGTAAGTTGTAAACTCTCTTAGCTGTTGATCAGTAAGAATGCTTGGCTCTCCACCAGGATGCAAAACAAATCCAGTCAATATCTTGCCATTATCTTCTAATAATAGCAAATTGTCAGATACTGTAAATTTATCTTTAAAATCTGTTGCATCTCTATACACAAGAAATCCAAAAACTCCAGATGCTAAGAATAATATTAAGAAAGTATAAAAGAATAACTTAAAAAATGCCTTTAATACAGTTTTGAATATTATAAACAAGATTATTACTACAATAAATATCAATATTAAGGATAAATAAGCCATAACAGTCATTTATCATCTATTTTATTTAAACCTTTTCTTTATCTTATATTACAATAATACTTATAAAGAAATTAAAAAGAATAAATGCATGCCAGAATTAATAGCATGCTTATCAACAGGAAAAGGGACTTGGGGCCACGTTGCCAGATTATTATCAGATAATACCTGGGATAAGATATACTTGATAACCAATGACTATGGAAAAGAAAATTTCACTGTTAATCCTAAAACAGAACTTCTCTCTGTAAATATGAGCCAGGGATTGAAAGAATTAAGAGATGAAATTCATGAAAAGCTCAAAGATAGAGTGAAAGATACAGAGGTTGCTGTCAATCTTATCTCAGGCACAGGCAAGGAGCACATGGCATTGATGTCTGCATTGCTAAAGCTTGGGGTAGGGATAAGGCTTATTGCAGTCACAAAAGATGGAGTAGAGGTGATTTAGTAACTTTTATATTGCCTCTAGATATATAATATTCATGCCTTTATTTGATAATATGCTTGGAAATAATGAATCTCTTTTTATAGATGAACTTGCCTTAGATTATGAATATCTTCCAAGATTATTGCCGCATAGAGAATCACAGCAGCAATATATAGCAACATGCATTAAGCCATTATTGCAAGGAAGAAATGGGAAAAATCTGTTGATAACAGGCCAGCCAGGTATAGGCAAGACAGCAGCTACAAGATTTGTATTAAGAGAGCTGGAAGAGAAAGGTTTGGACGAGAATATCTATCTTATTTATGTAAATTGCTGGAAAAAAGACACTGCTCACAAAGTAACTTTAGAGATATGCCAGCAGGTAGGATACAAATTCACTCATGATAAATCAACAGATGAGTTATTGAAAGAGGTTGGCAAGATGATCAACAGAAAAGCTGCAGTGTTTGTATTGGATGAGATTGACAAACTGTCAGAGTTCAGCATCCTATACCATATTCTTGATGATATATACAAGAAAACAATCTTAATGATAACAAACGAGAAGTCTTTCCTAGCATCATTAGAAAGCAGGATTCTCTCAAGATTGTCAGCAGAAGTAGTTGAATTCAAGCCATATAACTATGAAGAGACAAAAGATATCTTAAAGCAAAGGATTGGCTATGCTTTTGTAAAGTCATGCTGGGATGATCAGGCATTTCTAAAGATAGTTGACAAGGCTGCATCATTAAAAGACATCCGCACAGGCTTATTTTTGTTAAGAGAGTCTGGGATGCTTGCTGAATCTTGCTCATCCAGGAAAATAACCTTGGATTACGCAGAAAAAGCAATTTCAAAGCTGCCAGGAGTAAAGATACTAAGCTCTAAAGATATGGACAAGGACACGGCATTTGTGCTTAACCTCATTAAAGAACATACAGGGATGACAAGCAGGGACATTTATCAATTGTATAAAGATAAGACAAGCAAATCGTTCAGGACTTTCCATCGCAAGATAAAGGAATTAGAGAAAGACAATCTTATCTTTGTAGACAATAAATTCATAGATGGAACTCCAATAGCTGTTCTAAATTTCAGTAGTAAAAAACTTAGCGATTATTAATCATTTATTGGCTGATTCTATAATCCTCTCCAATTCTCTCCTAGTTGGATGTGCTCTGTACCAGCTAGGCTCTATTCCTGCTCTTTCATAAGCAGCCAGCCATTCTATAGCATCAGCATTACCATCTTTATTAGTATCTATAATAACCTTAGCTTTTCTATATGCTTGTTCGTATAAATAATCATTTCTAGAATCTACTACTAATCCATATCCACCAAATGCTCCTATAGCTAAGCCTGCTGCCAAACCTAAAGAGATTGGTCCTGGGAATTTAGATTCTGTCATTTTAGTTACTTATAAGTCAAAAAGTCTTAAAAAACTTTCTATTGGCTTTCAATATATATTTTCTAGACGCTAGACAAATGACATCTAGACAAACACCCGCACAGCGCTTATATATCTAGTTTACTTAAGCCATATAGAGGTGGTACAAATGAACATAAAACGGTTTTTCAACAGCACTTATCTTTCCTGGGAGGACTACCAAAAACTAGTCTACACAATGCAATTTATAGATGAACTGAACCAGGCGATGGCCTCCAGCGAAATTAAAAAAATAGGAGGTGAAAAAGATGGATTTTGACTTTTACACAAAAGATGGGATTGATTATCTACTAGAGGAAGAGGAAATAAGCGCTGAAGAAGAAGGATTTATGCTTGGCTACCTTGATTATGGCGAAGACTAGTTTATTTTTCTTTTTTTAAATTATGTATTCTCTTACAATATCTACAAGATTTTGACTGGGGGTCCTACCTTCAAATGCCTCAGGTTCTAGAATATGTAGATAGATATCAGAGTTATTTTTCCCAATATCATATCCTAATACCAACAAACCCAAATCTGCTGACCCTCGAGAAGCTACCCCAATAAAGTCTACATTAATTCCAATTCCAGTGTCTCTAAGAAAAATCTTCGCTCCAGCAGAATGAATTTTGTCTAAAATTTCATAAAGTTTTCCATGATCAAGCTTATAAGTATCAACAACTCTAGTCCCTTTAATATCAAATTTAGTGTCTTTCATAAGCTAATCAACAAAATCAATGCCTAGCTCATCCTCTATATCTCTTCTTTTCCCACTTTTCGTTGTCTTCTTCCCGCCAAATATCTGAGGAGAATTAACTCCGGTAACAATCAATATAGCTCTTATAGTATCTTCCAGATCTTCATATATCTGCGCTCCCCAGATTATCTTGGCATCGTCAGATAGTCTAGCAGATACAGTCTCCACAACTTTTCTAGCCTCATTCAATGTCATGTTTGGCCCACCTGCAACATTAATCAATGCACCAGTAGCTCCAGTAATGTCGATATCGAGCAATGGATTATCAATAGCCTTCTCAACAGCCTCAACAGCCCTGTTCTCAGTGTCACTTTCACCAACACCAATCATAGCTACTCCTCCGCCAACCATTATTGCCTTGACATCAGCAAAGTCAAGATTTACCAATCCAGCCTTTGTAATCAACTCAGCAATGCCCTTTACAGCATTAGTCAAAATCTCATCAGCAACTTTGAAAGCTGTCTGCAATGGCAAGTCTGGAGCCAGTTCCAATAATTTATCATTAGGAATCACAATAAGAGTATCAACAATATTTTCCATCTTCTCTAATCCAATAAGTGCATTCTCATATCTCCTGTTCCCTTCCATTGTAAATGGCATAGTAACAACACCAATAGATAATGCACCACTCTTTTTAGCAAGGTCAGCAATAACAGGAGCTGCTCCAGTTCCAGTTCCTCCGCCTAACCCACATGTAATAAATATCATGTCTGCTCCCTGTATCTTCTGCTTAATCTCATGCTCAGATTCTCTAGCAGCCTCTTCCCCTATCTTAGGATTGCTGCCGGCACCCAAACCATGAGTTAATTCCTTTCCGATTAGTATCTTTGAATTAGAGTTTGTATATAACAGGTCTTGAGCATCTGTATTAATAGCAATAGTCTCCGCCCCAATAATTCCCACCTCAGAAATCCTGTTGATAGTATTGTTTCCTGCTCCACCAACGCCAATAACCTTAATCTTGCTTCTCTGTTTAGAAATCATCTCTTCTAACTCAGCATCAATAGCACTAGGATTCTTGTCTTCCATTCTTATCAGAGACTCTTTTTGTGCTGCAACTCTTAATATTGAATCCATTATCAAACCCCGTGTCGAGAATTATCTAGCAATCTAATATTTAAACTTAATTATCGTCTAATAGTCATTTTGCTTAAGCCCTTTCAGCTGCCTTATTGTCCTTTTTTTCCTCTTTTTCTTTCTGCGAGCTCTTTTCTAAAGAGCTCTCTTCAAACTTTACTTCCTTAATTGATGGAATCAGCTCTTTAATCTTATCCTCAAGTGGCTTATGCAGTTGTTTTGGCAGCTTAACCTTAACATCTGCCACTCCTTCTCTCAAGCTAGCATCAGAGTTAAGGTGTAGTTTCGCAAATCCTCGTAGTTTTTCCTCATCATTCTCTATAATCCTTAATACTTTTATGTCATAAACAACAACTTTCCCAGCCAATGGATGATTAAAATCTACTATGCTTCTTCCTCCAGAAACAGATCTTATGGTTCCTATAGCATCATCAATATTTACCTGCATGCCTGCAAATGGCATGATCTCTTTTTTCTTGAACACGCTCACTGGAATTAT
>CAZSRE010000019.1:0-8861 GCA_964609195.1 Candidatus Woesearchaeota archaeon
CCATGAGCTTCCCAAAATGCGCCTGGCCATGATACATCAGAGATATTTATAGGGAGACTGCCATTCCATGACCTAACAAGATCAATATGGTTTACTATTCCTATATCAAGCAAGACTCCTGTTGGAAACTTAGTACTAGGCAGGTATTTATATGGCTCATGAAGCATATCTTCAAAAGTTGTTTTTTTAATACTTGCCTCACCTCCGCCATCTACAATACCAACAATCATTTTTTTTCTAACAGCTCCCATTGCAAAGCTGCTACTAAGAACAATGATGAAAAGAACAGACAACAAAAAGAACCTGGGCAATAGCTTTATATTTCCCCCCATCTTTCATTATTAAGTTTATATGTTTATAAAGATTTATATCATTTATTACTATAGTTCAGTTAAGACCATGTTTCCCTTTTAAAGGCACAAACAGATATTCATTATCGCTCTCTTCCCTCTCTAGTATCCCGTCTTTTTTCTGCAATTTTACCATTTTTTGATATTGAAGAGAGCCGACAGGAGCTACAATTATTCCATTAGGCTTAATCTGCCCTATTATCACTCCTGGAATATCAGGGCATGCAGCTGTTATTATTATCCTGTCATAAGGAGCTTCTTTATTATAGCCATTGCTTCCATCTCCTTTGATTATATTTACATTCTTAATCTTTGCGCTTGCTAGATTCTTCTTTGCAAACTTACATACTTCATTTAAAAACTCAATAGAATATACAATTCCTTTGCTCCCAATAATCTCTGAAATTAATGCTGCATTATATCCCGATCCAGCTCCAATCTCAAGTACTTTCTGCCCAGGTTTAAGATCAAGTAGCTCAAGCATGTAAAGAACAGTGCTTGGCTGGCTTATTGTCTGTCCAGCAACAGTAGGCAAAGCAACATCATCATAAGCATGATATTTAAGCTCATCAATTACAAAATCTTCTCTCCTTATCTTCTTGAAAGCATCTATAACATTTTTGCTGAAATGATAGTGCCTGGTAAATCTCTCGATAAGCTTTTCCTTCTGGTCTAATAAAGGTTTTCTCCCTTCCACTTCCCACCCCTGACAGTTATATGGTCACATCTAATGTTAGTATCAACATACAGCCCAAATCCAAGTTTCCTAGCATCATGGCAGAAGAAAACGTCTTCAAACCCGCCTTGCTTTTGGTCGTATCTAAAAGGTATTTTTTCCATTACATGCTTTTTGATAAGCACGCACCCCATGCCGAATGCACTTACATTCAGAAGCTGTGGTTTAGCCAGCTGCCTCATCTCAACATACTTCATCATCCCTGTCTCGTCATTATAATCAACAAACACCATAGGCATTTCAGCCGGCTTGCCATTCACCATGTGAAAATTAAAATAAACTCCAGAAACAATGTCCTTGTCATGCATCATTAATCTTTCAATGACATTTCTAGGGGGGATAGTATCCTGGTCCATGCTGAAGTAATAATCATAGTTATTCTTTAGCATATAATCCCTCAGCAAGTTCCTTGAAGCTGTTATTCTCGGTATGACTCCTTCATGCCATGGCCCTTTTACTGCATTAAATCCTGCTTTCTTAAGCTCTTCAAAATACTCATCATCCTTGCTGTTCTCAGCTATCAATATATCATAGTTAGGATAAGTAAGGTTCTTTACAGCATCTATAAATTCTTTCAGGCAATATTTGTGGTGCTTGCTGGTCGGACATGCAACAAGCACTTTTGGATTTTCCATATTTATGGTAATCTTATCAATCTTTATAAGCCTTACTTTCCTTAAGCGTCCTATTAATAGTCTCCTCAGGCCACCCAGAATTCATTGCTTCTTTAGCTATCTCTCCATCCTTAAATCCCTTCTTCCTAGCAGCATTAACAGCCTTCGTTAACGCAGCCAAAGGATTTTTCTTTTTTCTTCCTACTAATATCAATATTACTACTATAACCAACATTGCTATAGGCACAATGTACACCAACTTATCAACAAGGCCTATAGTTCCTTGCCTTACATCTTGTACCTGCTGTATAACAGTCTCTCGTATTTGCTGCTCTCCAATAGCTGTAGTTTCTTGCTGATAAACATAAACTGGCTGCTTATATGTAATAGCAAATGTAGATAATTCTAGTGAAGCAGCATTATAGTAATAATAGTTAATATCTAGTCCAGTAATATCCGTCTTGAGGTCTTGCCAGTAGCTTCCTGTATATCTCTGCAACCCAACACTATCTGGCAATATTGTATATCTTGCCAACCATTCTATAGGCACCCTAAATGTTATATTGCTTGCAGCTATATCCTTATTTGGTATTTGCAGATGCTCTATGTCAAAGTAAGAATAAGCTACTCTATCAGTTGCTACTACCCCACTTGGCAGATAGAAGTATTCTGTAATCTTTATAAATCCATCATTATAATTTCCTTTTGTCAGTAATGATAAGCCAGTTATATCCAGATATCTATTCCTTGTACTTACAGCATATCTGCTTCCTGCATTTATCGTTCTATAATTTATAGTCTCTGTATACCTTCCATAGTCGCTAGAGCCACTACCTGAATAGCTACTGCCACCACCTCCTCCACCAGAGCTGCCACCCCCGCCTACATAAACAGTTGTCTGTGTTGTAGTATTAGGATTTGTCAGGATTGTTGGATTGTAAATATAGAAAGGAACAAAATCATAGCCTTTCAACTCATTGTTATAGTCCACTAGCAACTCAAGATCATAGTCACCAGTGCTTAAGTTTCCAATATACCAGTTATACAACAAACCTCTTATTACACTTCTATTAGATGTATGCATAGTTGTCCAATTATCATATACATATCTATAAGTATTGTAATCAAATGTAATGTTTCTATATCTAAGGCTATAATTGACAAATCCCCTTCCAGCAGCTGTCCCATTTACTGTTAGATAATCCCTATTAGATATATAATCATAATAATAAGGATATGTTATCAAGCTATTATCAACACTAAAGTAGACATAGTCATCACTACTAGCATTACTTGTATCACTAACTACCAACCTCAGTTCATACTCTCCTTCATTAAGCTCGCTAGAATTCAAGTTAGCTAGCACACCCTCAACTACTTTTTGTGAATTATTGCCTATCATAACGCCAAAACTAGTCCAATTATCACTATCCTGCAATCTGTAATTAATCTTATAGCCAGCTAATTGCTCTGCATCTGCAGTCCCATTTATATCAGCATCCCCAGAAAGATAACCTAGTGGGGTAGAGCACCCTTGCATAAATACTAGCAAGAGTATAACAAGTATTATCTTCTTCATATTTATAAGTATACCACCCCTTCAATGTCAGAGATGTAAGCTACAGGCAGCTTGCCATTATATTGTATAGCAGCCAGCACATCTATCAAGCCAGCACCTTGTTCATTTCTTATATAGCCCATATCAACAGCAGTCTTCTCTAATATAGCCTTAACCTCCATAGGATTTAACTCAGGATTCTTCTGCAATAACAAAGCAACAGCCCCAGCAATATGCGGCGTTGCCATTGAAGTGCCAGAGATAGCAACATGCTGGTCATCTATGCATTGCCCAGCTCCAGAATCTGAGAAAGCATCCATCCATTGAGACGAGCATATCAATACCCCGGGAGCAAGTATATCTGGCTTATTATATATATAAGCCGGCCCTCTGGAGCTAAACTCAGCCAAGAACTCAAGCTGCTGTGATATAGTCATATTAACATACACATCCCTGTACTGTGTAAGATTCAGCAAATATCTCCCATCATCTCTAGAAACAGAAACAGCTGGAATGGCTGACTGATTTAATAAAGTTCCATAAAAGATGCCATACTCATTATTATATATTATAACGCCAGATGCATTTGCATCATATGCATTCCTGATCTTCTCATAAAACAACAGCTTGCCTCTTTCAATAAGTGCTATCCTACCTGTATAGCTGCTAGTGAAGTTCTCAGGATAGCCAAACCCAGCATATCTTACCTGCCCAACTAAGCCATTTCCTGGTGTAAGTGCACTGTACTCAAGTGCATTTGCTAATGGTTGATAATCATCATCTATTATATCCATACTAGTCTGCCTTTTCCTAGCTGGATTGCTAGTTTTATGTACTGCTCCTACAGTCAAAGCCTTTCTAGCCAATCCAGGGCTCTTAATAGAACTGCTATAAGGCCCATCATTACCAGCTGCAACAACCACAACAACCCCAGCATCAACAGCATTGTCCACAGCAAAAGACATGGGATCATCCGGGTCGCCAAAGCCTCCAAGGCTCATACTGATTATATCTATATGATCGCTAAAATTGCCATCTCCATTAACATCTGCTGCTCGCTCAATGCCGGCAATAATACCTGACTGCCATCCAGAGCCGAAGCTGTCAAGCACCTTGTATATTGCCAGATCTGCATCTGGGGCCATTCCCCTTAGCCTTCCATTAGCAGCTGCTATGCCAGCAACATGCGTACCATGCCCATGATCATCCATCGGATCATTGTCAAGATTGACAAAGTCATACCCATCAACATACCTAGGACAGTTTTCTATACGTGTATTTATTGTCCCATTCAACACACTATCCATCAAGAATCCCCAGCCAGATATTATGTTATCAGCATAAAGATAAATCCTTGCAGTATCACCTGGGATGCTCTTAGTCCATACATCACTTAGATTGCCTGTAAAAGCATCTATTATATTATCGCTTGTATCAGTTACATAAACATAATCCCATCCTTGCTCAACATCTATCCTTGCAAAATGCAATGCTATACTGCCATATCCGGGCCTTGTAATATTCCACTGAGTCAGCGTAGAATTCTGATATGGATGTATTGACTCTACTAAATATGGCTCTATACTGCCATTTATCTCTATTCTTCTAGTACAATTACCAAAGTCAGGATGTGTATAGTCTACCCCGGTGTCAATTATAGCTATACTAACATTCTTGCCAGTTACAGTTCTTCCATAAGAATCAGTTAGAAGCCATGCATCATCAGCATTTATCTGGCCTACGCTCTCATTTAAAGTTGCATGCACAGCCATGTTTGGATATATCCTTTTAACATAACTCTCATTAGCAATCCTTCTAGCAGCAAGCTCATTAATGTCCAGAGCCATAGCATTTATCGTAGCAGTATATCCATAAAGAACATTAACATTACCAATCTTCTCGTTTAAATCCTGCTCTATAGCATCATGCTGCCTTTCCAGTTTATCTTTCTGTCTTTTTATATTTCCAGGCAGGTTTAGTTCCTCATCCCTTATCTTCCTTCTGAGATTGTATATCTGCAAATCCTTGACATACCTATTTATCAAACCAGCTTTGTCCCTCTCCTCCACCAAAGCCCCTAACTCATTTTTCCTTGATTTAATCTCATTATTTTTCTGCTCTCTATAGCTTACTAAAGAAGGCTCTTTAAACTCCAGAATAAACCCTTTGTACCTTTTCTCATCTTCCTGCCTTAATTGCCTTCTATCCCTCTTTTCTCCACTAAACTTCTTCTTACTGCCTACATCACTTACACTAAACTCTACCTTTTCATAATCATCCTTGCCATAATCAAAAACATACAAAGTATAGCTTCCATGCCAATCACCTGGTATATCATAGCTAACCTCTGATCTACCATAGCATATTTTATTACAATCTAAGACTATGCTATCAACCAGCTTATCTTCCTTGTAGATATAAATCTCCTTGTATATTCCATTCCTCCCAGGATCTAAGCTTACTACTAACCTATCGCCAGGATTCAAAAGTTTAGAAGACAATCCAGTTGCAGCTATTGTCAGATTAACAGATAGCAATATAACTAGCAAAAAAGTTATACCTCTTTTCATCTATTAGCTACTAGCAATTTATATTAATATAGCTTTCTATTACTATTTTTCCCTTGACGAGCTTTTTTCTTTTTGGTGAAGCTTTTTTCCAAAAAGGTTCTTCCATTCCATTAATTTTTGCTCTCCTAATGGTTTATAGCTCTTTATCCTGAGGCTTTCCCTAAATTCTTTCCATATGTTTCTGTTATAAGCTAGATTTATAAAAAATATCGTTGTCATAGCTATAACAGCTCCTAAACCAGCTAAAGCCATATCCTTTATGCCGTCCCATTCATCTCCCTGGCTTCCAAGATACGCTGTCCCTAATCCAGGATTGAAGCTTATGGCAATCAGCCATTCAAGTATCTCATAGACGGCGCTGAAAGACAAGGTAACATCTAACGGCAGGTAGAATCCCCAGAAGCCCCTGGCATTGGCTATCCTCAGGAAAACTTCCCTTATAGGATATGTCATCAAGAATCCAAATGAGAAATGAACTATCCTATCATAATGGTTTCTGCTTAAATTAAACATTTCCTGCAGCCAGAATCCAAAAGGCACCTCAGCATATGTGTACTTGCTTCCTATGATGCATAACGTCATGAAAGCAAACATCAGAGTATATGACAGGTTGCTTAGCCTGAATTTCTTGTAGCTCCATGCAATAAAGGCAACAAATGGAACTGTCAATAAGTTCTCTAATATCCAGTCTTCCCTGTAATTGACATTTATTGACAATGCTATCCACAATAATATGAATATTACCAGAAGCTTCAATGGGTAGCTCTCTTTCTTGTTCATGATGGTTTCCTCTTCACTGGATACGTCCAGTTGATCATCCCGCGTAAGAATCCATGTCTACCCTGCAGGGGAGAGTAATGCATCAACCTCTCCAAAGGCCCTTTTTCCACAGGTCTTACCTCTTTAAGGCCTGGAAGGAATATCATTGCAACAATTATCCTTAAGGCAGAGCTTATCAAGAACACAAACAATATCTTGTTCATGAATGTAATAGGAAGGTATGTTGTAAGATATCCTCCCACCAAGCTGCCTGCAAATATTCCGATGCCCCTGAGTATATTCATGTAAGCAATGCATAATGCCCTCTTCTCCCTTGTCACGGCATCAAACACAAAGTTGCTTGCTGCAAGGTTAAATCCAGCCCACACTATTCCAGATAGCAGTTCAACTATAAATAAATATGCTATGCTTTTAGAAAAAACCCATAGAAGAGGAACCAAGAATATCAGCATGCCGCATACTCTTAACAGCTTCATCGTTCCGAACTTGTCTCCAAACTTGCCCCAGTAAGGCATGCTTACAAGTGTTGCCAGGCCAGACGACAGGCTTATTATCATAAATGTAGTGTAGCTGAAGCCGAGATCATCCAGCATGTATACAGAGAAAAATGGTGCAGCTATATATGCGACAAGGTGTATTAGGGATATGAACATTACAAATCTTCCGAAGTTGTTCTGCATCATGTGCTCAATAAAATCAAATAAGGAGAAGTATTTCTTCCTGTCAAACTTAAGCTCAGGCTCATACTGCTTATTGAAAAAATACAATGATGCTATTCTTGCCAAGAAAGATATGAAGAATATTGTTGCAAACCCGATAAACACCATCTTGCCATTGAGGTTCTCAAACAAATCAAGATATATTCCTCCAAGCAGCATGACTGCTAGGCCCACTATCCCTACAATCTTGTTTCTTTTCCCAAAATAGCTTCCTCTTTCATTCTCTGGCACTAGGTCGCCCATCCAGCTGGTCCATACAGGCACGACAAAAGAGGCGAATATTGCCAGTAATGAGAATAAGATTATCAGCATCTCTGCCCCATAATCAATAAAGAAGAAAGGTATCATCATTATCGGCAGCCACATCACCGCCTGCAATGCAGCAGCAGCCATGACTATCTTTTTCCTGCTTGCAACTTTTTCCATTGCCTTGACAGTTCCCAGCTGCGCAAGGGGAGCAATGAGGTTGGGGATCGCAGAGAGCAATCCTATCTGTGTGTTGCTCGCCTTTAATGCAATGGCAAATGGCGAGATGTATGAATTGCCCAGTCCATCCATTACAGCATAAGCGCTTCCTTCCCTTATAGAAATCCTCAGGCCTTCCTGCTTCTTCTTTATAGTTTCAGAAGATTCTTTAATCTTCTTAGAAACCTTCACTCTCTTTTTAGCCATTTCAGTATTAAGAATTAATTCTTGATTTTAAACCTTTCTTTTTCAACTTTTAAACAATTATCTCATATTGAGATGTAGACTCATAGACAGGCCCATCTTCCCGCTTAGTTTCTTTCACTTCAACCCTTACATTTTTATTGATAAGACTATCTCTAAATTGAAATACCTTATTATGAATCTCAGTGTAAATAGGTATTTTTGTATAAATTCTATATAATTTATCATCTGAAGATTTGATATAGGTTACTAAGTTATCATAAATATGTCCAAAAAGAACTGCTTTTTCAACATAACCTTCCAATGTAAATCTTCTAATTTCATCTTCAGACATACTAAATATATGGGTAATAAAACTTATAAGACTTTTGACTAAACTTTTTTCGTTTTCCGTTAACGCTTTTCTAAAAGGGTTAGCGCCGAGACTGGGATTTGAACCCAGATATCCTTTCGGATCCAGCTACCTAGTATTTTGCTTAAGCTTTTTTAAAAGCTTATTCCAGGTTCACCTTAAGCTTTTAGATTTTGGCTTAAGCCTTTTTCTAAAAGGCTTATCTGGTGCCATACCAGGTTAGGCGATCTCGGCACAATCGATAGAACTAAAAGTTTATTTATAAAACTATTGTATCAATCCAAACAATTCTCAAATTCCATTAATTTAACTTCAAGAAGATTGAATTTCTGCTTTGCCCTTTCTAGAGACTCGCCATTTACAGTAGGAGTTAAACCCTTGCCAGTCAAACCTTCACAAGTCATTATGGCAGTCTTTACAAAATTATGATATTTCATTAAAATAGAAAGCGCTGCTTTACGTTCCAAAGGATCTCCAAGCCGAACCCCTTGCGCATATCTTTCAATAGTTAAA
>CAZSRE010000019.1:8871-10436 GCA_964609195.1 Candidatus Woesearchaeota archaeon
GCTAACAACATGCTGGGGTTGTATGATAATAAAATCATTTTTAACATATATATCTAATGGTTTGCCTTTAGATGCTAAATCAAAGAACTCATCTATTTTTCTAGGAATTCCAAAATGTTTGTAGAGAAAACTCATTTACTCAAGCAGCTCTATCTCTATATTAACACCCTCAGGAATAGGAACCCTCATAATCAATCTCAGCGCTTTTTCATCCACACCAAGGTCAATCAGCCTTTTATGCACTCTCATCTCAAAGTTGTCAAAGCTTGCCTTTCCATCTCCGCAAGGGCTTTTTCTTACAGTATGCCTTAATCTCTTAGTCGGCAATGGGATTGGCCCACGAATATGTACCTTAGTCTTATCCGCTATGTCTTTTATACTAGCAAGTATCTGGTTAATCTTATAGATTTCAGTGCTTGCTAAGTTTATTCTTGCTCTTGGCATTTTGTTTTCGCTAACCTTTTCCTAAAAGGTTATTTTGCTCAAGGTTTTGATAAAACCTTGCTTTATAAGCTTTTTGATAACAAGATATATATCCAATATATAACCTGTAGAAACATTTAATAATAACTTAACTTTTCTCTATATTGTGAAGGTTATAATAATAGGTTATGGTTCTGTAGGTATGGTTTTGTCTAAATTACTTTATAGAGAGAAGTCTATAAGCCAGATTGTTTGTGCTGATATAAAGCTTACCAATAAGCATCATAAAAAACTAGTTTTCAGAAAACTAAACATCTCAAATACCAAAAATATTCTAAGATTATTTAGAGAATTCAGGCCAGATGTTGTTGTCAACACTTCATTGCCAAAATTCAACATTCCTTTGATAGAATGTTGCTTAAAAGAGAGAATAAACTACATAGACCTTGCTTCTTACTGGGGACTGGACAGCAATCCTAAATCAAAGAGTCCATACAAGGTAGAGCAGCTAGATTATAATGATAGATTCAAGGAAAATAAACTGATAGGATTGATAAACGCCGGAGTCTCACCTGGATTGACTAATCTCATAGTAAGGGAATGTGCCGATCTCTTAGACAAGGTGAACACAATTAAAATACGCCTGTTCGAATATACTGGAAGTAATGAGCTTGCATTTGCCTGGTCAAAAGAATGGCTATTAGATGAGATAAACTGGAAACCATTAGTTTACAGGAACAAGAAATTCAGGATTCTTGAGAATTTCTCAGAAGATGAAGATTATGTCTTCCCAGCTCCAATAGGGAAGAAAAAAGTCTATCTTATCTCGCAGGAAGAGATAGGCACGATCCCATTATACATCAAGGTAAAGAATGTTGACATCAAAAGTTACGATAATCAGATAGACATAGCAAAATTCCTGTTCAAGTCAGGATTGGTGCAGCAGAGCAAGATAAAATTTGGAAAAGCAAAGATTACCCCAATTGAGTTCTTGTCAAAGGTTCTTCCCAGTAATGGGAGTGATGTTTTCAAGAACAAAGACTTTGAGAATGCTCAGTTTGGCTTTTCAATAGAAGCAATTGGAAAGAAAAGAGGCAAGAGAACAGTCAAGTACTCAGTTGTTTTCCCGCAGCAGAATGAGC
>CAZSRE010000019.1:10446-11437 GCA_964609195.1 Candidatus Woesearchaeota archaeon
ATGGCAAAACTATTCATATTGTCCATTGATAAGATCAGGAATTATGGGGTTTATCCGCCAGAAGGCCTGGAAAAAGAAGCCAGAAACTTTATAATAGCAGAATTAAGGAAAAGAGAGATTATGGTTAAGAAATCTGTTTCTAAAGGATAAAAGAATCTATGCTTAGATTATAAAAAGCTAATATAATCTAAAATTAGCTTATATATACTACAGAATATAGTTTAATAGTAATGATATAGACAGAAATTTCTTTATTATAACTTGCCTTCTAAATTTGAGCTAGCTTTTCTACTATCCAAATCAAATAAAGGTCCAAACGTAGCATTGTAATAAGCGCCCATTCCACCAACAATAAAAGAAATAGGAACAATTGCTGAAGCTAAATCGTTTGAAGGAAAGTTTTCATAGATTATTTTATCTATATTAAAAACATTAGCAGCTAGTCCACCATATAATGCTGTATATCCAATTCTTTTTAGTATATCTTTTGTAACTTGTTTCATTTTTTACCTCATATATCATTTAATCTATATATTACAGTATATACTTATATTTAAACCTTTCTAAGCCCATAAGTACATTGTAATCAGTTTATAAGGCTAATAGTTATAATATACTAAGCAACTATCTTCTCCTTTATACTAGCATTAACCTTCTGTCTTACAGTCTCCCAGTAAAATTCCTTGAACTTCTTTACTATAATATTCTTGTCATTAAGCTTGTAGAGCTTAGCCTTACCAACCTTTCTAGTTTTTATTATTATGGCATTTTTCTCTAGCTGTGGCCAGAACAGCTTTAATGTAGCATAGCCGACCCCAGAAAGCGCTGCTATATCTGTCATGCTATAATCAAAATCATCATTAACTATAAGAAAATCTAGCACTCTCAGTATTGGACTATCTCCAAAAATCCTTAAGAATATTGTTTTGCCATTTCTCATATCATAATAATAAAGCTTAGCATTTATAAATGTTTCTATCTTTAGCCGATA
>CAZSRE010000020.1:0-5521 GCA_964609195.1 Candidatus Woesearchaeota archaeon
TATGTCTACCTGGCCAATCATGCCTTGATATACTATAGTGTCTGGAAGTCCGCGCTCTAATAAAAAGATAAGACCGTCATCTTTCATTCTCGGCATGATCTTCTCCCTATACATGATGAATCTGTCTACTGTATAGATTGCAGTTTCTGTCCACGGATTTCTTCCTTCTTCTAGCCTGTATGATTTAGCCAATTCTCTTAATGAGTTTGGTTCTGATAAAGACTCTACCTTGTAGCCTGACTCTTTCAATCTTGAGCTTATCTGCTCATGCACCGTTGATTTTCCAGAGCCTGAAGGCCCTATTATATTGATTAATTTTGCCATATTACTTGCTTGTTCCTCTAGGCTTTCCACATCCCAGTGTGTCAAAGTTGCGATATAATGCGTAACAGTCTTCTCTTGAATATAGCTTTTTCTCTTCTTTAGTGGCTGGAAGCTTGTCAACTACCTTAACCTGATCCCAGCTATTTGGATGTGCATAGAAAGGATAATCCTTAATTGCTCCTGAGATGAATAAAGATGTAAACTTTGCACCTTGCTCTCTAGCCAATGCTATTCTATGAATTCCATCATTTATTATAGGTATTTGTATCTCTACCTCATGATTATAGATTATCTCTCCTGGCTTGGCTACGTATTTTACCTTTCTAGGAGTAATTTCTACTATTGGTGGAAGCAGACCCCATATATCCCCATCTTCATTAATTATCTCAAATCCACAATCAAGGTTAAGTATATCAATGTTGAACTTATCAAGCATATATTGGCTAAAGTCTTTTTGAAATTCAAGATTCTGCTTTAGAAGATAGAATGATGTCGGATTAACCTGTTCACTATAAAATCGCTTAAGGCTTATATCTGCATCTTTGTAGACTTTTATTTCTGAACCATCTTCTGCTCTTTTCATCAATGGAACATCTCTTAGTTTCTGTTCTAATTCGCTAAATGGAATGTTTCTTAGGATTTCTATCTTCATCTTTCTGCCTCTTTTCCTTATCCCACCATTCATAGCCACGCTTCCACAAATGTGCTGGATAATCTTTTGTATCATATCTGAAAAAGCTGCCTGTTATCGGCATCAGTTTCTTCGCTTCCTCGACTAGCTCTCGAGCCATTCTCACATATGTCAGATTTCCTTTTGAGATGTCTGACCTTAGATTTCCTATATAACCAATCTGATTAACCTGCCATGAATGCAATGCGCGAATATTAGCACCAAATGGAACTACTTTCTCAGCAACATGAGGAGAGATTTTTCTAACATCTTCATAAACTTCGCTTGCATATTTCATGTCTTTCATATATTCTTTGTCTACATCAAGAATAGCAAATATATCTGGAACTTCAAAACCAAGTCTTGTGGATAATAATTGCGTTGAGCGAGAACCTCTTCTGTGCCTGAATATATCGCGATAGCCATGATATGGCATTACTAACTCTGCCATTAATCCGCCGTGAGAGATTGCAGGATGGATAACATCATACGGACTGCGATGCTCATGGGCTTTTTCTAATATATCTTTTGCATCTTTTTGTGTTAAAGCGTCCAATATTTCTAAAAATGCTACTGATGTGTATGGAAATGCTGCTAATGCTGCATTAAACTTGTCTGAATACATCACAACATCATACGGGGAGATTAGGTTAACCATTCCACTGTTGCTTATATTCCTCTCTGGAAGAGCAACAAACATCTCTCCAATATATTTCCTGAATTCTTCCTCATTTTTAACTTGCCATTCATTTACACGGATGTGGCTGCGTTTGCCAAGCAATACAGGAGCTATCTTCTTTGCCTCTTCCCACATCTTATAGCCGCGAGCCTGGTCTTCTTTTCTTGGGGTTGAGATCATATCTATGACAATATCTTCTAATGTCCTAGCATCAACAGAATATCCTAGAGATGTGCGAGTAGCAGCTGGAAGCCAGACTCTCGTATAATCCAATACGAATCTGCCAATATCTTTTCTTACAGCAGCATCTTCAAGGCTTTGCAGAACTTTCTGTCTTTCTTCTTCCAGATGCTTTTCTTCAAAGACATAATCATCATCTGTTCTTTTCCTCTGCTCAATTCCTTTTAATGCTTCTACTTCTATATTTTCCGGATGTTTCAAGAATTCAACAACTTGCTTAGTATATGGATGCTCAGCTACTTTGTTTGCAACTATCTCTGTCATACCAATATACCTCATGTTCATATATGAAATATACGCTAGCACTTTCTCATGATTTGGCAAGGACAATAAATCTTCATCTTGCAAGGCTAAGTCTAATGTCTTTCCATATGAGATATATCTGGTAGATTTTCCCTGTGGCCTGTTCAATGGATGGCCAGAAATCTTTTTCCCAGTTATATCAGATATGTTTTCTGAGTAGCCAAATAATGCTGTCTCTTCCTTTATTGAAGCGTGGCTATGAAACAGGACATATTCATTTGTAAACCTCTTTGTCTTCTTAGATACCTTTAATGTGTCATCTTCTTGTCTAAATTTATAGAATGAGTCTTTGATAAATGGCAGCATTGCTCTTGCCTGCTCTACCTTTTCTGAATCTATGAATTGGAGTACGCGAGTCTGCATAGGAAGATGAGTGCGGGAGTAAGCAGACATTAATGGAGCTAGCTCTTCGCCTGCAACCAACTGCTGGGGATAGATGAAGCTGTCATTACCATAAGGGTTAGTAAATAGGAACTTTCTGAAGATTTCCTGATCTTCAAGAGAGAAATTCTTCATCACATTTTCCATTTTCCTTACGATAGCATGGAGATATTTAAATGTTGATATGATTTATTGTATATTTTGTGAAATGGTAATTAGAAAAAATTTATAAATAAAGAATACTTTGATTATCTTATGAAAAAGAGGAATGTATTCAATGGATTAGATGACAAAACTCTTCATGTAATCTCTGCGACTGTGTTCAGTGTTGCAACATTAGTCCATTTAATGAGACTAGTGTACGGCTTTCCTTTAGTTATCGGAAGCTGGTATGCTCCAATGTCTGCAAGCTGGATTGGACTATTAGCCGGACTAACATTAAGCTGGCTTATGTGGCAGAGCGCGTTACAATAAGCTTTTACAAGCCTTTTAGGAAAAGCCTTGAGGGAAAATAAAAGCTTGCAAAAACTAAACCAAAAAGGGAAAGTTTAATCAAAACAAGCTTTTACTAAAGCTTGAGCAAAAAAAATAAAATTATTAGTTAGAACTATCCTGTTCCTTTCTTCAACCTTTTCTTCTTCTTCATTCTTTTACGCTGCCATTTCCATCTCATCTGGCCTTTTTTCTTCCAGCGCCTTGAGGAACGTTTCATATAGGGAAATGGAAAATCAGAGGTATATAAAGATTTGGATTTATCCAGATAGATTTATAAGTTAAATCTTAATCTTTTTGTCTATGGAAGGAATAAAGCAAATAAGAACAGAATGGAACTTGGCTCCCCTGCTAAATGGAGATGATGACCCGCAGCTAGAGCATAAAAAGGAGATTATACAGAAAAGCCATCAAGAATTTGTCAAAAAATGGAAAGATAGAAATGATTATCTTAAGCATCCTGAAAAACTGAAAGAAGCATTAGATGACTTCAATGAGCTAAGTGAAAGATATACCAGAGGTGGAGATCCCATGTTCTATTTTGCGTTAAGAAGTAGTCAAGATCAAATAGACTATGAGCTAAAAGCCAAAAATAATAAATTCGAAGAGTTTAGTAAGAAGTTAGGCACTGATATCAATTTCTTTTTATTAAGAATTTCCAAAATAAATCCAGTAGAGTATGAAAAATTCCTTTCTTATCCTGGATTAACCAAGTATAGGCATAAGCTTGAAAGGATTTTTAACCAAGCTAAATATTTACTAACCGAAGAAGGAGAGAAGATAATTACCTTAAAAGCGAATAGTTCACATGAAGCATGGGCTGATATGATTACTAGTTTAATGTCAAAAGAAGAAAGAACAATGATAATAGGAGAAAAGAAAAAAGTTAGCTTTGCAGAAATTACAGCTTTATTAAGCCATAAAGATAAGAAAGTAAGAGATAACGCTGCAAAAGCATATAATGAGATACTTAGCAAGTATATTGATATTTCTGAAGCAGAAATAAATGCTATTCTTGGCAACAAAAAAGTAGATGATGAACTAAGAAATATGCCTAGGCCAGATTTTTCTAGACATTTAAAAGATGATATAGACAGCAAGGTTGTTGACACTCTTGTTAAAAGTGTATCAAATAGATTTAACATTTCAAGAAAATACTATGAGCTGAAAGCAAAATTAGCCGGAGTCAGACAATTAGAGTATCATGAAAGAAATGTTAATTATGGAAAAATAGACAAGAAGTACAGCTATGAAGAAGCAATAAATCTTGTTTATAAAACTTTTAGTGATTTAGATAAAGAATTTGCAGACATACTCAAAAGATTCAATGATAATGGACAGATTGATGTATATCCTAAGAAAGGCAAAAGTGGCGGGGCATTCTGTATTTATTGGAATAGAATTAATCCTGTATATGTTTTGTTGAACTTTGCTGGAAGAATAGACGATGTGGTTGTTATAGCTCATGAGTTTGGACATGCAATCAATGATGAGCTGATGAAGAAGAAACAAAATGCATTGAATTACGGAACTCCAACGTCCACAGCAGAAGTTGCCAGTGTTTTTATGGAAGATTTCGTTATCCGGGAAGTAATAAAACATGCTGATGACGAACTAAGGCTTGCCATACTCCTGGAGAGATTAAATAGAGATATAGCAACTATACAAAGACAGATAGCATGCTATATGTTTGAACAAGAGCTGCATAAAACACATAGAGAGAAAGGCTATCTGTCAAAAGATGAGATTGGAAAACTATTCCAGAAACATATGCAAGCTTATATGGGAGAATCTATAGAGCAATCTCCTGGCTCAGAGAATTGGTGGAGCAATTGGTGGCATATAAGAAACTTTTTTTACACTTATTCATATGCATTTGGCGGGTTGATATCAAAAAGCTTGCAAAATCTAGTTAAAAAAGATCATAAGAACATAGAACATGTTAAAGAATTCTTGTCTACTGGATTGTCTGACAGCCCCAGGAACATATTCATGAAGATGGGGATTGATATAACTAAGGAAGAATTCTGGAACAAGGGACTGGACGAGATTGAAGCTACCTTAAATGAAGCTGAGAAGCTAGCTATGAAACTTGGCAAGATTAGCTAACTGCAAAGAATAGTGCTACCATCAATAGAATAAATAGTAAAATACATAACACGACAAAATTTATCCAGCCAAACACGTAAACTACCTTATATGTATCTGGGTTGAACAACTTCTGATAGATGCTTTTAGATTTACCATGAATCAATTCTTTCTGTGCTATAGGCCCTGGAAACTGGAACCTTTTTAGCAATAAGATTATCCAGAACAACGCATTGCCTACAGACAGCCAGCCTAAGGCAAATGCTGTCTTTTCAAATGTGCTTAGTTTTTTCCAGTATATCTCTTTCATATAAACCTTTTAATAAAAGCTTTAATGGAAAAAG
>CAZSRE010000020.1:5621-9252 GCA_964609195.1 Candidatus Woesearchaeota archaeon
TGGGCCCAGCAGGATTCGAACCTGCGACTGTTTTAATGCTTCTTCTTATATATTGCACTTCTATGGTCTAATACTTGGACCCTAAGAATCTTGTTTTCAAAGTCTATATCAACCAAAGCACGATAATCACCAATCCTATATTTATAATGGTCTTGGTCTTCAAAATGTTCAAGATAATGGAATGGATTTTCTGTCTTAAGTTTCTCAAGACCTTTTCTAAGCCTTTCCGATATGTGCTTATCTTGTTTATTCAGAAAATCTTGCACATCTGGCGATAGAAAAACATCCCACATACTTATCACAATTTAACATATTTAGAAATGGATGTTTTACGTGATTTGCTAAGCCTTTTTTTGGCTTCCTCAGTTAATTCCCCTTCCTCAGAAAGGATATATTTTATTATAGCTATATCCCTTTTAAGGGTTTCCATGTCTTTATGCATATGTTTTATCTCTGTTTCATTCATGAATACATATTATGCTTCATAGTTTATATAGCTTTCTTTTCCGAGGTTTTCTTTCCTAAAGAAAAGCTCAATGGGCCCAGCAGGATTCGAACCTGCGACCTCAACCGTGTGAGGGTTGCGTTATAGCCACTAAACTATGAGCCCACAAGCTTTTAGGAAAAGCTTGAGCAAAAAGTTTCAAGCAAGGTTTATTAATGTTACTTTATACTAGGAAGACATGAAAGTTCTTGTAATTGGGAGCAGTGGATTTCTTGGAAGATATGTTATTGAAGAGTTTAAGAAAAATGGATATGAGACATCTGAGTTTAATGGAGATGCTAGAAAAAAGCAGGATATAGAAGCTAGCATAGCTGGATGCCAAGCTATTGTTAATCTTGTTGGCATTATTAGAGAAACTAAAGGCAAGACATTTTATGATGTACATGTCCTTGTAGTTAAGAATATTATAGATGTTATGAAAGCGAATGGAGTAAAGAAGATTATACATGTTAGCGCACTTGGAACTAAGGCTGGGGCTAATAGTATGTATCATAAGACAAAGTATGCTGGGGAGCTGCATATTTTAGACAGCAAGCTAGATTATACAATATTAAGACCTAGCTTCTTGTTTGGGAAAGAAGACAAGAGTATTAATTACTTCATTAAGTTTGTCAGGAAAGGCTTTTTTATTATATTTGGTGATGGAAATTACAAGTTACAGCCAGTTTATGTTGGAGATGTGGCTAAGATAATAGTTGACAGCATTAAGAATAAGAAAGCAAGCAAGAGAATCATTGAGATAGGTGGAAATAAACAGTATAGTTTTAATGAGTTGATTGATGTTTTAGCAAGAAGTAGAAATAAGAGAATAATAAAGATTCATCTGCCGTTATTGATTGCTAGATTTATGGCTAGAATATTTGGTAGGTTCAGCTTCTTCCCAATAACATCTGAGCAGCTGGATATGTTGATAGCTGGCAATACTTGTAGCAATATAGATTTTAATGTGGCTTATGGCTTTGAACTTAAGGACTTTGAGGAATATTTAGTAGGATTATAGTATATAAATCAATATAAGCATAGTAAACAACTAAGATGATATGTTAAGCAATAAAGCTAAGCTAACAATATTTCTGATTTTTATAATAGTTTTGTCTTCTGTACTTGTTGTTGATGGCTTTAAAAGAAGGGGACCTAGAGGTGGAGGTGGCAGCGGCGGTGGAGGCGATGGGGGAAATTCTTCTGGTCCTCTGGTATATTGTTGCACATATGGAATATACGGATGGTCTCCATATTGTTTTGATACTACAACAGCAGAATGTATTGCATTGGATGGAGCATTTACTTGTTTAGATGCGGTAAATGCTTCAATTTCTACAACTATTGCAGCTACAGGTACAACTGCTACAAGTATCTATATAGCTACACCAACCCAAGATCTAATACCATATCCGATTAATATTAATGATACATTTATAGTCAAGTTAATTGATGATGCGCTTAAAAGTGGAATTGGAAATAGAATATATAATCCTGGCCCATCCGGTACGATTTATATATGCGACAATTTTGCTGATGATTTACAGCAATATCTTAATAAAACCCTTGATAGTAATGGTGTGCCTTATAATGTTACATTTACAGTAGTGCACACTTATACTTGGCATGCTTGGCAGCGTGACTTGGCGCTTCTCCAAACCGAGGGTAAAGGTCATTGCTATGTAGATGTGCATAAGAATGGAAAGGTGCTATTTATTGAAGCTCAGCGGACAGAGAATGGAGATATAAGAATTTTTGCAAATTTAGACTATACTGGAAATGGAAAGGTAACTGCTCATGTTGATCAAACTATGCAAAATCATAATGATGAAAGGACAGAGATATATAAACAAATCAATATTTATAAGTCTAAAGCTAAAGCTAAATCATATGGGCAACCATTTGGGTCATAAATAAAATAAAACATAACCTATATCTGACAGCGTATTCACTTTAATACAAAATGCTCTCTACGGGATTTGAACCCGTGTTGCCGCCTGTCCTTAGTTTCTTTCCGAGGTTTCTTCCCAAGAAAGCTCTTCGAAAGGGCAGCGTCCTTGGCCGGACTAGACGAAGAGAGCCTAAACTTTTATGAAAGGTTTAATCAAAAAAGGTCGAAAGTGTGTATAAAAAGCTTTCTAATAAGATAGTTTAATTAAAGATAAATTTATAAAAAAAGAAATATTATATATTTGATGGTCAATGCATTATTAGTATATCCAAAAAACCCCATTACCTTCTGGAGTTATGATGAAGCTTTAAAGATTGCCAGCAAGAAATCTGCATTCCCACCTAATGGATTGCTGACTGTTGCTAGCATGCTTCCGAATAAATATGATGTTAAGCTTGTGGATGAGAATGTCCAGAAGCTTGATGATAAGGATATAGAGTGGTCTGATGTTATTCTTGCTTCATCAATGATTATACACTGGAATTCTCTAGAAGACATAATAAGAAGAGCGAATGAAGCTGGCAAGCCTATATTAGTTGGAGGACCATTGCCTACACAGTATCATGGACAGATAAAGGGCAAGGCAAGCTACTATCTTGGAGAGGCTGAAGCAGGCTTTAAAGATGCTCTTGAAGAAATAGTATCTGGAGGATATAAACAAGATCCTATATTGATAGACAGAAGAAAACAATTCTTAGCCATGGATAAAGTTCCATTGCAGAGATTTGATCTTATCAAGGATCATTTGCACGATTATGCTGCCATGGCTATACAGACAACAAGAGGATGTCCAGAGCATTGCACTTTCTGCAACATTCCAAGTCTGTATGGCAGTAAAACAAGACTAAAAGAAGGAAGCAAGGTTGTAGCTGAGCTTGATGCACTTCATAATCTTGGATGGGATGGAATTGTGATGCTTGTTGATGATAATCTTGTAGGAAATCAAAAAGAGATAATCCCTGTATTAAAAGATGTTAAGAGGTGGCAGGAAGATAATGGCTATCCTTTCAGCCTGATAACTCAGGCAAGCTTAAGAATGTATGAAAATGAAGAACTGATGGAAAGCATGTATAATGCTGGATTCTCACAAGTATTTTTTGGACTAGAATCGCCAAGTCTTGAAAGTTTGAAAATGATGGGCGCGCAGAAAAACCTGCAGGGAAGCAATGAAAGAGGAAAAAGAAGCATGCTTGACA
>CAZSRE010000020.1:9262-10365 GCA_964609195.1 Candidatus Woesearchaeota archaeon
GAGGATCCAGACAATATAGCTGAGCTGATGAAGGAGTTTATACAAGAATCCAGGATTGGAGTAGCAATGGTTGGTCCTCTTGGTGTATTGCCTGATACTCCAGATTATAAAAGATATAGCATGCAGGGAAGATTATTAGATGATGTGAGGTATGCTGGGGATTCTGGGATAATAACCAGGAAATTAAGTTATATACCTATGAAAGATGGCAAGAAAATAGACCCTAATATAATCCTTAGCAGACATAGGGATGTGCTTGAATTTATTAACAAGCCAGAGAATTATTTTGAAAGAGATTTAGAATATTTGAGGCACAGGAACAGAAAACCATTGGTTAGAAGACCAATTAACTCTGATGCTCTAAGAAGCCTTGCCAATTCTATTTATGTTCAAGGATTTAGAAGCGGATATGGCAAAGAATATTTCAGCTATCTGCATAATGTCCTAAGGCATGATAAAAACGATTTTCCAGATGCTGTTAGGTATGCTGTTGAAGGACATCATCTCATAACGACAACAAAAGAATCTTTGAAAGCAGATAATGTTAATGTATCTTTAGAGAGGATATTGAAAGATAAGGGTGAGATGCTAAGAAATTTAGGATATGGCTGCATAAAGGATATAATAAATCAATATAATGAGATAAAAGATAATTTTAAGGTGCTTGTTGATGAGAAATATAGGAGATTTATAGATAATATAAGATATAACCAAAATAGAGACTTTGCAATTAATATATAGCTATATTTTCTTTTTAACTTCATCTAAAGACTTGTTTGTAATCTTCTTGAATGTCTTGCTCGTATAGTCATCAAACCTTGAATTCAGGCAGGGAGAGCAGATGACCTTTCCATGCAGCATATAAGCCCTGGCTGAGATGCCATTGCCGCAGTAATCGCATTTTTGCTGCTCTTCTTTTGGAAATGGGCTTTAACCCAAAAGCGGGTAAAGGATTTTTTATCATTGCAAGAACACCCGGGATTGTTGCACACGTGGTTGAAGAAGCACTGCGCGAAAAGCCTGTTAGGAGACTGGGTGAGGCGGATGTCCGGTACGATGGGCCGAGACCAAGACGGTAAATTGATCTAATTAACCTAATATCT
>CAZSRE010000020.1:10375-11152 GCA_964609195.1 Candidatus Woesearchaeota archaeon
TTTTGCTGCTCTTCTTTTGCTGAATCTTTTTCTAAAAGATTCTCTTCTTGCTTAGGCTCTTGCACAGAAGAAGTTTGTTTATTCTCTTCTTTATAGCCTGGCCAAAACTCTCTTTTTAATGCTTCTAGCAATTCGTATGTCATCTCCTTATTTAGTATATTGCTGTAATTTTTAAATTTATCTATATAAGAACCTATGGTTCTTATCATCTCCTTATTTCTTTGGCTATGCTTTCTTTCTTCTTTCCTAGGTTTCTTCTTAAGAAAGCTATAAGAAAGATTAAGGTGGGCCCGAGCGGATTCGAACCGCCGACCTTCGGCTTTCCTAAAGACTATAACAGTCATATAAGACCGATGCTATAGCCAGGCTAAGCTACGGGCCCAGATAAACTTTTGGGAAAGTTTAATCAAAACCTGCCAAAAAGGTTAAGCAGAAAGGCAAAGATGTAGATATTTAAAGGTTTCTTTAAGGTTTCTTTGCAAAAGAAAACTAAATGGGCCCGGGCAGATTCGAACTGCCGACCTCAACCTTGTAAGGGTTGCGTTATCTGTAGACTTCTTTTTATTATCAGAAGTTAGCCACTAAACTACGAGCCCGCAAAAGAAGATTTATTAAAAGGCTATAAAAAGCTTCCTAATAAGCTTTTAGAAAAAGCTTAAGCAAAATAGATTATAGCAAAGTATTTAAATTATTAGAGAGTTTAGATTATCATGAAAAAGAACGTGTTTATAGCTAGCTTGTTTATATATATGCTAGCTTTTAACCTGCTTGTACTGA
>CAZSRE010000021.1:0-11141 GCA_964609195.1 Candidatus Woesearchaeota archaeon
CATTTATGAATATCCTTAATCTAGAGCCATCATAGGTCATTGCTGTATGATACCATTGATTAATCTGCAGACTACTAATGCTGCTAAAATCATGCCAAGTATCAGTGTACACCCCAACTCTAACAGTGCCACTTGGATTAATAGCTATATAATAAGGTCCATTTCTACTGAGTACTGTTCCAGCAGTATTTGAACTATGCTTAACCCACGCTTCTAAGGTTGTTTGATCATGTGGAAAATCATCAAGTCTGCCATCTGTAATCACACTGTTAATTCCATTAAACTCAACAGCACATCCTGAAATGCTGTCGGTTGTCCAAACCACATTATTAAGAGTTCCAGTATTTCCATTCAAAGAGTCATCACGTGCAGTATCTCCATCGCACTCATCGAAGTGCCAAAGAGCTACAGTATAAGCATCTGGAGAATATGTAGCGCTAACTCCAATAGCTAAAGCTAGCATCAAAACTAAATAAATTAAACTCTTTTCCCCCTTAAACATGCATTATAACAAGAGTTATCAATTTATATACTTAATTATATTGCAGTAAATAGAAATCTATATCAACTTTAACAGCTATAGCAATGGACATCAATCAATAAGCTCTTTCTGCTGGGAGCTCCAGTCATTATCTTTGGTTCTTTTCACCCATCTGGCATACTCCCTAATGAACTGCAGCCTTCTCTTGAAATTCTCTTCTTTATCCTGAGCTAATTCTTTTAAGTCAATCTTTGGCAGATTCATATAAGTGTTTCTTAGCAGTTTCTTCTATATTAAGTTTTCTACAAAAATGATCTAATAAGCTAACGTTTATATTTTCCTTGAATATCTCATAAAGGTATACTGCATCTTCTATGTCTTTCTCACTTCCAAGATACAGCTTATATGCTATCTGCTCTTCAATATTGGCTATAAAAAACATATGTTTATTAAGCATAACCAAAATCCTGTTTTCTAGAATATAGTGATCTATGTCTCTCTTTGGAAACTTCATCTCAATATTTGGAACATATCTGTCTTTTCTTGAGAATCTTATCTGATTTATGTCCTTAAGATATTTATAAAAGGCATCTTCTACATCATCTGCATTCACGCATGAGAAATTTTCCTTTAGTTCATCCCATATAGACTTGAATTTATTAAAATCGATTTCTTCAATGAACATGTCTATATCTTCAGAGCTTCTATTCCTTCCAAATAAAATTGCTACATAACCTGACATGATAACATATTTTATTTTTAATTTATTCAATATACTGCAGAAATCTATTACAAATTTATCAAGAGAATTAAGCTCTTTTTCAAACTCTATCCTGTCTTTTGAATATTTTATATCCATTGCTATAATATTGACTTAGCTGTTTAAATAATTAATTATATTGCAGTAAATAGAAGCATGTAACAACTTTAACAGATTTAATAAATAAGAATGAAAGAATACAAGTGCGAGGATGGACTGAGACTTCTTGACT
Source organism: Candidatus Woesearchaeota archaeon (assembly GCA_964609195.1). Lineage (GTDB taxonomy): Archaea > Nanobdellota > Nanobdellia > SCGC-AAA011-G17 > CAZSRE01. Next base: position 1,474 of record CAZSRE010000021.1, read on the forward strand.
ATTTCGGGTTATTAAAGTTCATGCAGTCAGAAGAGATTAAGGAGTTTGAGTACTGGTGGAAGGTGTTTTATGAAGAGGATAGCAATCCAATAAAGACAACTTATGAAATATACACAATAATACTGCCTGTTACACTTGAAAAAGACTATAAAAATAAGATAGAATTATGCGTCTCAAGAATAAAAGAGTTCAACACTAGATTAGGAATGAGTGTAGAAGAGGCGTATACAACAGGAATGACACTAGATGAGATCCTTTCAAACTTTGAAGAAAATGCCAGAGTAAGCTAGCTTTATCTTTAACCTATTAAATTATACTCTTACTATTAATTCTGAGTTAGGCAAAGGTTCTTTAACTGGGCCTACGATTATAGGGCGATTTTCAATTATTTTGTTTCTAATCATCGTCTTAAACACTAATCTTATTTCTATCCTACCCTCATCAACTTTCGCAATAAACTTCCATCTTGGAACTTTTCTTAAAGAAAGCTTGGGTAAGCCCAAAAACTTAGAAGCTTCAAATATCTGTATGCCTACTATGAACCCCTCACTATCTATATCTAATACAATATTATCTAGTTCTATAGATTTTTTATAAGATCTTTCTGTAGTTTTAAAAAACAGAATATCATGCTTATAGTCGTAATCTAATTCGCCTTTTCCATTAAGGTATTTTTCTTTCATATTTTTGGCAATTGGTTATTATCTATAATATAAAACGTAACTATATAAACCTTGTTTCTTTGGATATCCAATATAACTTTAATGATATCATTATTATACTTATAAAATACTGCGTAACTTTTATTATATTGTATACCAACTAATATTGGTACTTCATTCAATAAAATATCCTTTGATTTTTCTTTATAAAGCTTCTTATCTTCTTCATTTAGACGAAATAACGAGTGCTTAGTTATTAATATGGATGATTTATCATAAATTTTTATAATGTTAATAAACTCTTTAATATCTAATTTTCTCTCTATTCTATGCCCCTTTTGCATAGAGATTTATAGTATCTCTAGTTTAAATTGTTTATTGTAGTGTGTACTGAATATAAATAAAAAAAAGAAAAAAGCTAGTTAAACCAGCTTCTTATCTTTGTAAAAGCGGTGTCTAGAAAGCTAACAGTTTCCTGATCTTGTGAAACTTCGCTTGCTTCAACAGCTACATCCTGAGATTCCTGCTTGTCTTCCAAGCCGCAGATGCTTAGGAATGCATTGCCGTTAAGAAGATCGTATACAGCTATCTGCACATCATCCTGGCCATCCAGGTCAGTATCATATCTTTTAGCGTCTCCAGAATAGAATCTAGAGTCAGCACCTTGGAATGATAGCTGAGTGTATCTGTCTCCTACAAGACCTTGCCTTATAGAATACTGATTATCTTCGAAAACAAAGCTTGCTCTGTCTCCTCTCTTAAGCTTTGCATCCAGGCAGCTGTTTATCTCGCCTATATTGTAGCCCCTGTTCTTGTCTTCTACAGTTTGGCTTGTTTCTACAATGCCAGCAATGCCAGATTCTGCGCCTGAGCCTTCGAGCATTCTCCTTGATCTGCCTGCTTCAGCAAATCCGGCGAACATGCTCAAAACCACTAAAGCAATCAATGTCACCACTATGCTCTTAGTTTTTGTCATATCATATCCTCCATAATATATCTTATAACATAGATATTAAAGATTTATAAAGCTTTCTATAGCACTTATAAGGGCATAGAATTAAGCAAAAATTGGCAGAAAAGTTTATATATATGGTGTATACAATGGTATATGTGATATAAATGGTACAGGCTGTTATAGATATAGATGAACGTGCAAATCGGGTTTTAAATATTATAAAGGCTAAATACGGCCTTAAAGATAAATCAGATGCAATTAACCTTGTCGTATCTGAGTATGAAGATAACCTTTTAGAGCCAGAATTAAGACCAGAGTATATTAAAAAATTGAAAAAAATTGAAAAAGAAGGATATAGCGAAACCTTTAGTTCTATAGCTGAATTAAGAAAAAAGATAGAATCTGGGTGAGATAATTCATAAGTATAAGATAAGCTTGCATCTAGAGAAAATTATTTCAAAGCTTAAGAAGAAAAATAAAAAACTTTATGAAAATATCCTTAACAAAATTAACGAGATTATTAATAATCCGGACATAGAGCATTACAAAAATCTAAGACATGACATGAAGGATGAGAAGAGGATGCAAATTGGACATTTTGTCCTGGTTTTTAAATATGATAAAAGAGAAGATATAGTATACTTTGATGATTTTGACCATCACGATAAGATTTATCTGAAGAAGTTAAGATAACTAAATAATACAGCCGGATTTCTCACTCAACTCGGATAACTGCCTGGTTCCTATCAGTCTTGTCTTGTCTGCAAATTCCCAGGTCGGATAGCTATCTATGCTGTTATCGATGCATACCTGTGCCTGCGGGCCTGACAATGGGCCGCATTCTATATAGACTCCAGAATCCATCAGAATGTTTGTAGACTTGCCAAACAGCCTTTTCTGGTCTGCGCAATTAGAGCATTGGAATGAGCCGAAGAACTTGACATTTTTCTCATCCAGGCATGAAGCAAAGCCATCATACTTTCCAGGGCGAGTATATGTATATGACCATACAGAGACTATGGCTATCAGGATTACTGCAATAATAGAGTATTTCTTTACATTCCTCAGCATCCTTGCTTTTTTGCCCTGGCTTTCTGACTGATGCCTTTCTTCTTCCCTCTTCTCTTTCTTAAGCTCTTTTAGATCGTGCTTCGAAAGCTCTTTATTTTCTTCCATAAGAATAAGTCTTTTTGATTTGTTTATAAATTTTTCTTAAGAAATTGCTAGCTGTCAATAATCAATTCTTTATTCTCTTTTTCCAAGGCATTTGATATAAGTGCTTTTTCCAGATCAAGTACTTTTTTCACTATTATATTTGATGCATCCAGAGTGTAAAGCTTGGTTTTTCCAAATTTTCTTGTAACTTTTACAATGCAGTATGCTTCAATAGTTTGCCAATAGTTAAAGAATGTAGCTCTTGATATTTGACAACCTTCTATTAGCTCTTTTTTTGTAAATTCCATTCCTTTGTTCTCTACTAAAAAATCTATTATCTTGAATAACGGAATCTCAGATGTCAGCTTCAATAATAAAGATATTTCTTTCATATGCAGTTTATATCATAACAAGGTATATAAATCTTTACCTTCAAAGTATAATTTGATAGACTTTGTGGACCAATGATGAAATAAAAGGCAAGATACTCCATAAGCTAACTAGACTAGGCAAGTTTAAGCACAGCCATACTTCGATTGATAACCTTCCGAAGGGATTTCCAAAAGATATGGGTGATAGGGTAAAAGAGGCATCAAAAGAATTAATAAAGGAAGAAATATTGCTTACAAAACCAACAAACTATGGGTTAGAGATTTCCATTAATGTTAAAAAGAAAGACGAAATTATGAAATACATAGAGATATTCTTAAATAAGGAATGGGAGTAAAATGCTAATCAAGACTATAAAGTCGGCAAAAAGGATGATAGTAATAATATTTGGATTTACCATGCTTCTTATGGGAATAGCCCTGCTTTTCCTGCCCGGGCCGGGAATACTGATAATAATACTTGGATTGTTTATACTGTCTGCCGAGTATGTATGGGCAAAGAAATTAATGAACAGGGTAAAAGACGGTGTTAATAAGGTGAAAAGTAAGTTCTAACCAAATACATCCGGATTTATTCTTATTATCTTGTCGTCTCCAGGATTAACGCTTCCTCTGCCATCCCTGTTGGATGTTGCAATGTAGAAATATCCATCTGGGCCAAGATTAACAACCCTTAGCCTCCCATACTCTCCCTTGAAATGAGCCTTGACTTCTGCAATCTTATCCCCTTGCAGCCTTGCCTCGTACAATGCCTCACCTCTTAATCCTGTGAAGAATAATCTGCCTTCGTAATACAAAGCATCTGCAGGAGCCCAGGTTACATCTGTGCCAGAATGAATAATAGGAGACTGCATCGCAGGATTACTGTTATCTCCTTCTATGTTTGGCCAGCCATAATTGCTGCCTTCTTTAATCAAGTTAACTTCATCTAATCCAGACTGCAAGCCGGATCTTCCGTGCTCTGTGCTCCATAATTTACCTTCTTCATCCCATGCAATGCCTTGTGGATTTCTATGGCCATAAGAATAGACTGCATTCTTGAATGGATTAGATGCTGGAATGCTTCCATCATCATTCAGCCTTAGTATTTTTCCAGACAGAGAATTCTTGTCCTGAGCAGATTGAGAGTTGCCTGCGTCTCCTGTTGTAATGTATAATAGATTATCTGGGCCAAATGCTATCCTGCCGCCATCGTGGAATGAGCTGCCTGGAATGTTATCGATTATTATTTTTCTGTCTGATAGTGTGTTGTCAAGTAATTTATACCTCTCTACTCTATTGACTACAGTATCTCCAGATTGGGATGTAAGATACAGGTAAATGTAATTATTACTTGCAAAACCTGGATGCAATGCCATGCCTAGCAATCCGCCTTCTCCTGAATGATATACTCCTTGTATGGGAATCTTAATTCTATCCTGGCCTATCTTGAGAAGATTTCCAGATCTTTCTGTAACAAGCATGCTGCCATCTGGAAGAAAAGCAAGCTCCCATGGAATGTTCAGATCTGTGGCAAATATATCTATGTCTTTCTGGACATTGTCTGCTGATATGCCTATGTTGTTATCTTGAGTAGGAAGGAAAGAGTATTTCTGGATGACTGAGAGAGCTATAAGCAATATTCCAAGCAGGATGAACATGAAGATGTATCTTGGCTTCATTGTTATAGATAATTAAACTGTGTATTTAAAGATTTTGAGGAAAAGGTTTAAATAGGCTATATCAATGGAAATTTTCATGAGGAAATACACTGCAGAAGATGGGTTAAGGCTTCTTGAATACCTAAAGATAAAAGAAATAACACCAAGAGAAAGACAGGAATTCAGGCTGCAATGGGATGGGCAGTATGAGATATGTGATTCAGATCCTATCCTTGCTACTGCTGTACTGTATATTTCTAAGCTAACATACAACTGCCACAATCAAAAAGAAGTAGCTAACTTATATTCATTTAGGATAGCAGAGTTTATGAAAAAGGCATGGGATAAAAATATTGGGTTTCTGGCAAGATCTGGATTTACATTAGACGAGATCTTAGATGAAGATGCAGACGAAGCTGTCAACTAGTTATGATATAGATTTTTATTGATAATTTGCGAATTCCTCTTCTTTTACTTTAGCTAACTCAAGTATAGATTTAATTGTGCCTACCTTTAATTCTTTGTGATTTGGAACTACTGTTCCTATATTCCCTTCTTGAGTTTCTTTTTTAAGAACAATATGGCTACCTCTTTGTCTCACTATTTTAAATCCGAACTTATTGCACAGGATTTTGATGCATTCTTTACCAGAAGTCTTTTTAAGCTTCAACAAAATTAGCCACCTCAAATGTAGCTAAAATTGGATGATCCTTATTCTTTACTCTAAACTCTTCAAGATATAATTCTGTAGCTTCTTTAAGATTAGCTAAAGCTTCTTCTATAGTACGTCCTTGACTAACAGTACCTATTTCAGCACATTTTGCAATATACATATCTTCTTCTTTTTGTATTATAGCTGTAAACGTTTTCATAGTTCTATCATGGCCTGCACATTATTTAAATCTTGTTATTAACCTGTTGAATCAAGATAAATCATTAGAAAGCTTTATAAATGGGAATTTTAAGATATATGCTACTATTAACCGATGATACGAGGTATACATGGCAGACAAAGACATTCTAGATAAGGCGTATGAAGCCATTGAAATTGCTAGAAAGACTGGCAAGATTAAGAAAGGAACTAACGAAGTAACCAAGAACGTGGAAAGAGGCCAGGCTAAATTTGTGGCTATAGCGATGGATGTTAATCCTAAAGAAGTTATAATGCACCTTCCTGTACTCTGCAGGGAGAAGAATGTTCCTTTTGTTGAAGTTCCAAACAAGGAAGATCTTGGAGCTGCAGCCGGCTTAGATGTTGGAACAAGCAGCGTGGCTATTGTCAAGGAAGGAGACGCCAAGTCTTTAATAGAAGATATTTCTAAGAAATTAAGAGCATAAAATGGGAAAACAGCAACCTGATTCAAAATACCTGAAGCCTGGAATGGAAAAACTCCAGGAAAAGAGAGCTGATGGCAGGCAGCAGGAAGAGCCAAAGAAAAGAGGAACAATTAATTTCCCGATGGCTACCCCTGCTGTTGTTGAAGAGCTAGTCGGAAGGACTGGAGCAAGGGGAGAAGCTACACAAGTCAGATGCAGAATATTAGAAGGTCCGGAAAAAGGAAAGATAATAAGAAGGAACGTCAAAGGACCTGTAAGGGAAAATGATGTTTTAATGCTTCGCGAAACAGAAATCGAGGCTAGAAGATTGCAGCAAGGGAGGAAATAAGGCTTTTAGGAAAAGCCTTAAGGCAAAAGAACTGGGAAATTTTCTTTCCAAAGTTTCTTTTCTAAAGAAAGTTTATGGCAAGATGCACATTCTGCGGATATAGCATAGAACCTGGAACTGGCAAGATATATGTCAAGAAAGATGGAAGGATATTGCACTTTGACAGCATGAAATGCGAAAAAAACTTATTAAAGCTTGGAAGAAGGCCTGTCGATATTAAATGGACAAAGCATTATAAGAAAACCTAGTTCTGGAAATGACAGTCAAGTTATTTTATTTCAAGCAGTTCCACGAGACTGATGGGGAGTTCGCTTATGGAATCAGGGAATTTATACCAAGTGATGCTGGACAGTATGAAAAGACAATATTTGCCGGAGAACAACCAAGAGACATTGCACATAAGATCAAAGAAATAATGCAAGAGCTCTCTGGTCAGGTCAGCTATCAAAACCAAGGAATTGTTACAAAGAACACCTTACCTTTAGATAACCATGAGCTGAAAGAGCTTGAGAGCGAGCTTGAAAAGATATTGAGAGAAGATAAGGTTATGACAGCATAGCTAGAAATATTTTTTATATAACAACTACTTTGTTTCTGCCTGCACTTTTTGCCTTATACATTGCTTCGTCTGCCTGCTTAAGCATCTTCTTTTGATTAATAGTAAACTCTGCCACACCAATGCTGACCGTTATCCATTTGTAGCCTGGCTTTAGATCGTTGGAAGTTGCTTTTATCTTTGCTCGCTCCACATTGATTCTAATTTTTTCTGCAAGCTTCAATGCTCCATTCTTGTTTGTCTCCGGAAGGATGACTAGGAATTCTTCTCCGCTTGTCCATCTGCCTAGAATATCAGAATCACGAAGACTTTTGCGCATTGCTTTTGCAGCTGTCTTTATCGCTTCATTGCCCTGCAGATGGCCATATTTATCGTTGTATTTTTTTAAGTTGTCAAAATCAATCATTATAACAGATAATGGAAGATGGTAACGCTGAGCAAGAGATGCCTGCTCTTTCAAGAAGCTATCTAAGGCCATAGGATTATACAAGCCAGTCAGGTGATCTTTGACAATTTCTTTTCTTAACTGCTTAATAACATGCTTAAGCTGCCTGTTCTCCAGCTTTAGCTTTATGAAAGAAGATGCAATCTTGAGCTTGGTCCTGGTCTTCATGCCAATAACTATACTCTATTATTATATATATTTTATTATAATAGCTTTCTTAGAACCCTTTAGAAAAGCGTTCACGGAAAAAGAAACCTAGGAAAGAACTGGAGAACTGGAGGTAGGCCGTGGTCCGGGTTTGACTCTCGGCTAGGGCGTAGTATCTTTTGTATCGGTTTAGAAAAGAATTTAAACTTCTAGGTTATAGATTATTGTATGAAAAGAGTTAAATTAGAAGGACATTCAAATAATACAATAGGTGAAAACGTCAAATTATTTCTATTACAGGTTATTTTCTTTTTTTTGATACGAAAGGTTATTGAAGTTCTATTTAACATAAAACTTCCCTCTTCTTATATAGTGGCTGCTCTTTTCATATCTTATTTTTTATATGAAGTAAATGCCGCATATAGAAATAAAATAAATAAGTTGTTAAAAATATTAAGGTTGAGAAAGTCAATACGCTAAAATAAAAACCCCCAACATTCATGAGTTTGATTAGCAGTCTTTATATACTTCTTAATTCTTACTATTGTAGCTAAATTGATGGGGAACCGAAGAATACTTCTTTGCCCGGCTAGGGCGCTTTATTAGAAAGAAACCTAGGAAAGAATAAGCTTTTTTCTTTGAAAAGATTTATATACAGCTATTTTACTGGAATTATTTAATGGGAACATTAGAAGATATTACTCAAAAAGAAGATGAAGGTTTTGGATTTAAAGAGATTAAAGAAGCCTTGAAGTATACTATTCCTACCGGCATACTGCTTACTGCATGGTATGTTGGAAGTACTTTATTGGTTGATGCTGAAAGAGAAATAAGATTCAAAAACTTAGTAGATAAAGCTCAAGTTCTTGAACTATCAAAACCTGAGATTGGCTACATGCAGACATTCAAAGCCGAGAACATAGATAGCGATACTAGCCTGCTAAAACATTATCTGCAGAAAATAATAGAGCTTAACCCAAACTTTATTCATGATCTTGTTGTCAGAAAAGCGCCGGATCTTAATAAAGATGGAGAGGTAGGAACTCATTGATTATTTTTTTTGGAACTTCTAAATTCTCTATAGGCTGGAATCAGCATGAAAAGTTTTTCATATAAGAATGCAGCTGCCAATATGCCTGCTGCGAGACCGAAAGTTGCATAAAGCATATGCTCATTTTCAGAATTAGCTGGGAGATTATAGCCAAGAATGCTTCCAGATGTGCTGCCTAAAAGATAAGTAACTGGCAGGAAAGTAGCGTCACGAATTTTTGCACATGCTGGCTTATTGATTATCGTTTCTAGATTTGTCAATTTTTCTCCTTTCTATAGCTTCATCAATCAGAAGATAGACTCCAAGCAAGCCAACCACAGCTAATAATGTTAAGTTTAACCTATCATCTAGCATTCTCGGTTTTTCATAGTCGACAAGCTCTTTTAGATTTTGATGGCTTTCTGTTTTGTTGCTTGCCGGCTGAACTTTAGATTCAAGATCTCTCAAATGTTTACCCGATGCATATGCTTCATTCTCGTAAAAATCATATACAGATTTATCGTAAATATCTGCTTCAGATTGCTGAGAATATGCTGGAAAAGAAAGAGAAGATGCGAGTGTTATCGCTGCAAGGCTTAATTTTTGTTTCATTTCTTAAAAATATGATGGTAAGTTTTATATAATTTATTGAGAAAGCTTTATATATAACCTGAATTAGTATTTTCTCGCCGAAGTTAACAAGATGGCAAGAAGCTGTTTTGTAATAATTTCTTTGATACACTAAGCCTTTTAGAAAAAGGCTTGCGAAAACGCAAGTGCATCAGTGAATGAGTACTTAAATCCTATTCATTTTAAGTATGATGGAAGAGCTATGCTATACGCAATTTTTTTATATACGATTTGTGACCAATAAACTTTTGGAAAAGTTTAATCAAAACATCCAAGAGGCTTCAAATCCCGTTGATTCTGCGGGAGATTGCTGCTATTGGGATTCGTCTAAGCCATGCAAGTCAGCTGTCAGCAATGATGGCGGCAAAAGGCTCAGTAACACGTCGATAACCT
>CAZSRE010000022.1:0-8261 GCA_964609195.1 Candidatus Woesearchaeota archaeon
ATAAAGGATACACAAAGAAACAGATTATCGATGCAGCAATAAAACAAGGTTGGCCGGTTGCCATGATAGAATCAGCCTTAAAGAATATCTAAGTATTACTCGCCAAACAAGTTAAAATAGCCTTCTCCATCATCCTTCTTTTTCTTTTTATTGCCTATTGTAAAATCTTCCTCTTCTGCATCTAAACTATCTGCCTTTTTGTTACCAAATCCAAATCCTTCATTGTTATCTTCTGTTTTCTCAGAATCTTTATTGTTAAACCAAGGAGATTGGCTTGCACTCTTAGAGGAATATTCATCTCTCTTTGCCTCTAAAGCAGCTTTTCGCTCCATAAACTCTTTTGACTTCTTCTCTTTTTCAATACCAGCAAGGATTCTATCCCTATATTCAATCAGTTCTTTCTGCTTGTCCTGGTCTGATTTGTATTTATATGGCTGTTTTTCCTTCTTAGCCCTTATCTCTTTAGCCATCTTCTCAGCTTCTCTTATTTGCATTGCCTTTGTCTTGTCTACAAGCTTATTTCTTCTTCTCCACTGCCTATATCCGAAATAGCTTGCCATAGTAGCTCCCAATCCAGCCAAGCCGGCATAATAAGGATTTACTATAGGATCATCTGCACTTCCCAGTACAGCCTTCCCAGTTCCAGGCAATACTTCTCCGATAGTCTCGCCAAGACTCTTGCCTTCATGCTGTACATCTACTTTATCAAAATTCTCCTTAGTCTCTCCTCCTGCAACCTGGATGTTATAACTACCAGAAGGGACTTCTTCTTTTGACAAATCAATTATAGCAGTCTCTCCAGGTTTCAAAGCAGTTTCTTTTGTAAGTATAGTCTTACCCTCACCCAAGAAAACCTCGATAGGTTTTTTGTATAGAATATTTCCAACATTAGTGACTACAACTTTCTGATCATCTATAACAAAGTCCAGTTTCTCAACAACATCGACATTAACGTTATTTTCTACCTGCAATCCATCTGAGCTTATCACAAGCCTCCATTCACCAGGCTTAGCATAGTCTGGCAGATTGTATTCTGCTTTATCATCTGTTTTCATTGTTCTTTGCAGAACAAGATTATCATTTGGATCGTAAAGTTTTACAAATGCGTCTCCTTGCATGATTTCTCCAGCCTGGTCGTATAACACAGGCTGTATAACAACCAAATCTTTTGGTTTAAAGCTAAGGTCATTTAGTTTATTTTCCAATCTTTTAGGTACAGCCTCAACATTGAAACTGTAATTTGCAACTGCCTCATTTCCACTTCCATCACCTATAGTAACTAGCAAATCATGGCTGCCTGATTTAAATTCCTGGCTTAATGTGAATTCATATCCAAATTCTCCATCCTTCACGCTTGTAAAGAACTCATTTCCTAAGATTAGGTTAACATCTCCATTCCTTAATTTCTCTCCCCTAACATTTCTCACAGTTCCGGAAACAACCAGTTTTTCTCCTGGTTTTAAGTTTAATTTGCTGACCTTGCCATCAATCTTTAGTTTATCAGACATTACTAATTTTCCGCTCTGGGATTTCTCTAAAGATTGTCTTCCACCATTTAGCAGCTCCACAACAACGTTGCAGTTTCCAGTGTATCCTGGCTGTATGAGCAGCTCGCTTATCTGCACCCTCTTCACTGCTCCTGCACTCAGCTCTACAGGAACTAAATAATAATCCAGGCTTTTATCCTCACATAACAAGCTGGCTCTCAAGAATCCATTTAGAGTATTTGGATATACAACATTCGCTGCAAGATTAAGTCTGTCTCCAAGATTATAAGCATTATAGAATGGTCCGTCAAGAGTTATTTCAGCTCTTACAAAGCCGGTAGATAAAAGTAGAACTACTATTATCAACCATTCTTTTTTCATAGAGATATATCCTGATTACTTATATAAATACTTTATTGTAACCCCTTATACTATGTAAAATATTAACCAATAAGCTTTTTGATAAAAAGGTTTAAATAGTTTCTTTCTTGCTTTTTCCTTATGGATAAGTTAGAGACTTTAAGGCATAGTGCAGCTCATGTACTAGCTCAGGCAGTTCTTAAATTATTCCCGGGTGCACATCTAGCAATAGGTCCGCCAATAGACACAGGCTTCTATTATGATATTAGCAACATAACTTTGACAGAAGAAGACTTGTCAAAGATAGAAAAAGAGATGCAGCACATTATTAATCAGGATCTAAAATTCAAGAAGATTAAGGTATCAAGAAAGGAAGCTGAAAAAATGCTTCATAACCAACCATACAAGCTAGAAATTCTAAAAGGATTGAAAGATGATGACATAACCTTCTACCAGGATGGAGGTTTTACAGATTTATGTGCTGGTCCGCATGTAGAGTCTACAGGAAAGATAAAGGCATTCAAGTTGTTAAAGATTGCGGGAGCTTACTGGCGGGGGGATTCTAGCAAGCCTATGCTCACAAGAATATATGGAACAGCATTCTTTGGCAAAGATGAATTAGATAATTATGCAAAGATGCTATTAGAGGCAGAATCTAGAGATCACAGAAATCTAGGCCAGCAACTTGATCTTCTAAGCTTTAACGAATTAAGCCCAGGCGCTCCATTTTTCCATCCAAAGGGAGCCATAATCTATAATGAGCTGTTGTATTTCCTAAGGAAGGAATATCAAAAAAGAGGTTATCAGGAAGTTATTACCCCATTGCTATATGAAAAATCATTATGGGAGACCTCAGGCCACTGGCAGCATTTCAAAGAAGATATGTTTATCTTAAAGATAGACAATAGGGATTTTGCATTTAAGCCTATGAACTGCCCATCACATTGTGTATTCTACAAATCAAGGATCAGGAGCTACAGAGAGCTTCCATTAAGAATAGCGGATTTTGCTCCATTGCATAGGAATGAGCTGAAGGGTGTTCTTTCAGGATTAACAAGGGTAAGAAAGTTTTCGCAAGATGATGCGCATATCTTTGTAACAGAAGAAGATCTTAGGAAAGAACTCTTAGATGCAATTGACTTTGCCAATTATGTTTACAAGAAAGTGTTTAATTTTGATTTAGATGTTTCCCTAAGCACTCGACCAGAAAAAGCTATGGGCGATGAAAAGTTATGGAAAGAAGCAGAAAAGCTTTTGGCTGAGGCATTAGACAAGAAAAAGATAAGTTACAAGATAGCTAAAGGAGAAGGAGCATTCTATGGCCCGAAGATAGACTTTGCAGTTAAAGATGCATTGAATAGGTCATGGCAGCTGGCAACAATCCAGCTAGACTTCCAGATGCCGGAAAGATTTGAGCTTACATATGAGGGAAAAGACGGGAAAAAACACCGTCCCACTATGATACATCGTGCAATCCTAGGATCATTGGAGAGGTTCATTGCATTATTGCTGGAGAGTTATTCTGGCAAGCTTCCCCTCTGGCTCTCACCAGTGCAGGTTAAACTTTTAACAATCTCTGATAAGAATATAAAGTTTGCAGAAGAAGTCCTGGAAAAGCTGAAAGATACAGATATAAGAGCTGAGCTAGATGACAGGTCAGAGACTATTGCAAGAAAGGTTAGGGATGCTCAGCTATCAAAAATACCCCTGATTTTAGTTATTGGTGATAGGGAAGCGAAAGGTGCCACAGTTGCGATTCGGACATTAGATAGTGGAGTCAAATTTGGAGTTAAAATAGACAAGTTCATAGAACAAGTTTTAACGAATATTCAAGAAAAATCACTTAAAATATCATTTAAATAATTTCTACCTTTATCTGTTATGCTGTAAACAAACCAACAACCTTTATTTGTATTTATCTTATTTTCAATCTTAATTAAATCATCTTTTAACATTTTAGTCAAACGAAACCCCGCCATGGAATAGGTTATATTTAAATATTTACATATTTCAGATCTTCTTTTTCTTTCATCTAATAATAAGGTTAATATCTTAGGAATTAAAACCTTGGAAGTTATCCAATTTTTAGTTGCATAACTATTTGTTAATAAATATAACTTTTTATTTCTATCTGAGTGCAATGGTTTGATAAGATTGTAAAAGTTTAGAATACTATCCCTATCCCCTATAACTAATCTATACATTAATCTTCCCTTATCCTTATATAGTCTAGAAGATATATCTAACTTAGTTAAGATTGTTTGTATATCACAAAGGTATAGTATATCTTTCATGCCTATTACTATTTTCCTTGTATAGATATTTCCAAGTTTTCTATAATTTACACTACCTTCAGCATCAAATATACCTCTAACAGCAGATATCGAGAAACTTTTGTTTTCAATCATAAACTTAGGTACATAAATATATTTTTTATAACCAAATGGTATTTCAAAAAAGTTATGTAAAAAATAAGATATAACCTCAGTCCTTATTTCCAAGTTTTTAATGTATGGATTTTTTGTATTAGGGTATATACTAATATTTTTATCATTAATACCTTGACTTATAAAGAAATTTTTAACAAATTCTATAAGAGTAAGATTTCCATTAGTAAAACAAGTTCTATAACTGGTGTTATGTCCTTTAACAAGAGATCCATCACCTCTAATCAATTCAGAAACATACACCCAATCATCAGTGATTTGTATATATGGCCCAACTCTTATTTTGTTTCCTCTTTTACCAACTTTAATAATAATTTTATTCTGGAAATCTTCCAAAGACATATTTGAAATTCTAACCAACTCTAAAAATATTCTACTCGAAATTGCTCTCGTTCCTGTTTTATATCTACTAATATTCTTTAATTTTAAAGATAAATTTATAGCTAGATTGGTCAATGTAATCCCAATATGATTATTAAATAGTTGTTCTCTAATATTCCCATCTACATATATAAATGTTTTAGATGGTAGATAATCAAAGATATTAACCTGCATACTATTATATAGATTTTAGACTATTTAAATTTTAATTTATTGTAAAATAGATAAATTTATATGATTAATCAAATAGATGTTTTATATGCTAACTGAGCTTAAAGATATTCTATCTAATTTAGAGAAAACAGACACATTTAAGAAATGGAAATCTACCCATAAAAATTCATTCCTTTCCAGTTTTTTTATAGTAGATACTCAAGGCTGGCAGCTTGCATTCTACTCTCCAAGTAACAAGAAAATGTCTACGTTCTTAAAAGATAGGTTAGTCCAGGCAGACTCAGCAATATTCAAGCTTAAAGGAGAGAAAGTAGAAGAGCTAAATCTTGAAGAAGTTAAAATAGATATAGAACAGGCATACCAAATAGCAGATAAGGAACTGGAGGAAAAACATCCAGGTTATAAGCCAAATAAGAAGATTATTGTATTGCAAAAGCTGGATGGGATTGCAATCTGGAACATAACATATCTTACAACTTCATTTTATATATATAACGTAAAGATAGATGCATCAAATAAGAAGATAACATTTGAAGATTTCACCTCTGCATTATATTCAAATCCAAAGAAGAATCCAAATTTACCTTAAGCTAAAATATAATTTTCTTCCGTTCCATTTGTTCATTATATCTCCAAACCTAGATAGAATCTCATAATTTGTATCATTGTCTTTATAATAAGCAATATAAGTTTCAACAAATTCATTTACAAGATCTTTTTTGTAATCATTCTCTAGCGCTCTAACGATGCCACAAAGCTTATTTCTTGTATTGCTTAGATCTTCCATCTTTCAATAGCTTCTTCTTCAAGAAAATGCATCTTACCCGGCAATATTATACATCCCGGCTCTTGGCTAAACTTATGCTGGATAAGCTCGCTCATCTTCCCAGCTTTAATTTCCTGCTCTTTCCTGCCAAGCCCGGCACATCCGATGCCCATATCATCTTTTAATCCTTTATCCAATAGGTATCTCAATCCATCATTAATGCTCATGTACTTCCCATTTTTAAGGTCTAACAAGAACAAAGTATGCATCCCTAGTTTCTTGTTTAGATTGGCAATCTCAACAGGTGAGGTAACGTTTTTATTTTCAAATGGTATGCTAACAATATTCCCAAAATTATACAAGCTCAATCCAGTGTCTGCTATGGCATTTAGCACAGATGCGTTGTGTATCACTCTGCTTTCTATCTTCTTTTTCTCAGCCTCCAACACAATGACATTATGCGTAGTTGCCATCAAAGGATCCCCGATGACAAGCAATGCCACATCCTTGTTCTTGGCATTAAGGATGAACTCATCCATCTTATTCTCGAGCATATCTCTGCTGGCAATAAATATCTTCTTGCCAATCATGTCTTCAAGCTCTTTCAAGTCAAAATTTAGCTTAGAAGTATAGCCTTCTAAATAAATCTGGCTGCATTTCTTCAAAATCTCTAGGCTTTTCAAGCTTATATCCTTCTCATCCTGCAATCCTAGTCCGATCATGTAAAGCATGGCTGTATCTATAAATAATCAGTTTATAAGTGTTTTTAATGGAGTTTTGCTTGAGTTTTGCTTAAGCTTTCCGTCAACGCTTTTCCTAAAGAGTTGTTTTCCCTCAAGGCTTTTCCTAAAAGGCTTGTTCTAAAGGGTTGCTAAAAGATTATTTGACAACCCTAAATGGTCTTCTAATAACAATATACTTGCTTAATGCCACAATAGAGGCAATCAAGAACACCTGGCTATTTCTCCCGACAAGATATTCCAGCCATATTAGCAGGAAAGGCAGTAAGAATAACCAGAAGTTTACATAAAATGTCTTCCACTTTTGTTTTTCAACAAGTATTCCATACAAGCATCCATAGATAAACACCATACTGGAAAAGAAGAGAAGCCCTTCATTGTGCATAAACAAAGATAATACCAGCAATAATCCAATATAGAAGTATTCTTTTTTTATTATTAAACTTATTAATACCCCAATCATATAAGTAACTAAGATAGTTATGTTGCTCCAGGAGAAATAAAGCAAGGCCAGGCTAGCGATTATAGCAATATAGCGCTTTAATTCTATGAGATACTTTCTAGTTGGTTTTATCTCTTCCTTAGCAATATTAGCAAGAAGATAACCAAATAGCAATCCAGAAAAAGATAATAAAGTTATTGCCACCTCTTTTAATACCATAAAGATATGTTTCTACTTTAGTATAAAAATCTTTTCCATCAAAGCTTTCCATCGTTTTCCGTCAACGCTTTTCTAAAGGGTTGTTATTTAGTCAAGAATCTGAGTATTGCATTTAACTGGTCTAATCTATAAAATGTATAAACCAAGAATATAAGCGTAATTATGATAACCACCAATCCAGCAGTATGTAACTTTCTTCTCCTTACAGACTCTCTTAATTTTGCTCTTTCCAACATCAATCTCTCTCTTTGTAGTTGCTGAGAATAAGATATAACCATTACCTCTCCAGTCTCTGGATTAACCCATTTCATAGGAGGCTGTTCACTGCCCTTTTTCACCATTTTACTCTGTATTGCCATGTCACCTTTCACTAATTACACCACTTATAAAGATTATTGTAATATAATGATACTAGCCAATAATTATGGTTAAATCCTATATTATCAAGCACTCATGCTTGTAAACATGCTCCATGCAAAAATTCTCGCTGCAATCATCACAAGTCTTGGTGCACTTATAGCACATCATCATCCCACACTCTTGGCAAGTTGCATTTTTCCCGTTTCTCCTTCCACAATATTGGCAAGAATACATTTGAAACCCCTTTCCATGTCATAATGCAAATAGAAATATAAACTTTACTGTTATACTATCAGAACAAGTATATACTTTATATGAATTTTAGAAAAGCATTTAAATTGGTATTCTAAAACAAGGATATGAAGCTATCCACAATCCAGGTTAAAAAAGAAACTCCAACTATATTTTCTGTTCACTTTAAGCCAGAAAATAAATTTAGTTTCCGTCCAGGTCAGTATTTGCTTGTTGAGCTTCCGATAGAAGAAATTCATGGAGAAGTTGAACGTAGAATAACAGATCCTAAAGGCAATGATCGCTCATTTTCAATAGCATCATCTCCAACTGATGATATAGTTATGATAGCGACTAGGCAGACAAACAGCATATTCAAGAGGAAATTCGAGTCTCTAAAAAAAGGAGAACTTGTAGAGGCAAAGGGCCCATATGGAAGCTTTACATTAGATGAAAGCAAGCCAGCAATAATGCTTTCTGGAGGGATAGGGATAACACCTCTTAGATGCATGATTAAATACGCTACAGATAAGAAACTGGCTACAAAGATTACATTATTTTATGCTAACAGAAATCAAGATGAGATAGCATTCAAGAAAGACCTTGATGAATGGCAGAAAGAAAATAAAAATCTTAAAGTAGTCTATACTATAA
>CAZSRE010000022.1:8271-10735 GCA_964609195.1 Candidatus Woesearchaeota archaeon
CTGGCAATGAAAAATGGACTGGCTTGACAGGATTTATAGATGAAAAGATGATTAAAGCAAATTCGAAGATAACTAGCTCGACATTATTCTACATCTGCGGCCCGCCAGCAATGGTTGATGCCATGGTTAACTTGCTAAAGTCAATGAAAATAGATGACTCAAGAATAAGAATAGAACATTTTACTGGTTACTAACCATTTTTGGAAAAGCGTTAAAGGAAAAGTTAACAGATTTGAGCCTAGATATTTGATAAACCTAAAAATGCATAAATATCCTTTATATGCCTAGGATTTATAGCCATATGTAAACCAGCCCCTTTTCCAGTTCTTTTCTTCATAACAATAACCCAGCCAATATTAGCGAGTTCTTTGATTGCAACATCTACAGCTTTCATACTTTTCTTATTATGCAATAGTCTACTAGGCATATTGTGCAAAACATTATCAATAGGTGTATGCGCACCACCAAATTTTCCTTTTTTTATTAGATATTCTAATATAAACCCCTTTAACTTATTGACATTATAATCCATAGTTTTAATAATACTTATAAGTATTTATATACTTCTCTTCCAAAAAGTATATCAATATACCATAGAAAAGTTTAAATATGGGAGCTGTCTTTAGTAAAGTCATGAAAGACAAGAGTGCATTCATAGACTTTGTAGGCGACACACCAGCTACCAGACTACTAGATTTCTTAATTACTGGGAGAAATTTCGATTATACACTAACAGACTTATCAAAAAAGGCTGGGATTAGTTGGACAACATTAAATAGGATACTCCCAAAACTAATAACCGATAATATTGTTATAGAAACAAGAAAGATAGGAAGAATTAAGCTTTATAAGATAAATATGGATAATGAGATAGTTAAAAAAATTATAGATACCTATCAGGCAATATTAGTAAATCAGCTTAAGAAATTTGATAAGAAAGAACTTGTAGTCAATCAGTAAAATAATCAAAACCTATACCTTTTTATCTTCGCATCATGATTTTCTTTGGCTAAGCTTTCTTCTTCTTTCTTAGGTTTCTTTTTAAGAAAGCTAACGCCGGCGCCAGGATTTGAACCTAGATGTCATTTCTGACGGCAGTTATCCAGTCGTTTTGCTTAAGCTTTTCTTAAAAGCTTATTCGAGATTCAGCTAACCTTTTGCAAGCAAAAGCTTAACCAAAATTGGTCTGATTTTTGGCCTAAGCCTTTTCCTAAAAGGCTTATCTGCTGCACTACCAGATTGTGCCTCACCGGCATAAGAGAAACAGCTGTCTGTTAGCTTAAAAGTCTTTTGTTTAAGTTTTCCGTTAACGCTTATTTTACTTTTTCCGTTAACGCTTTTCTAAAGGGTTATTTGAACTTCAGGCTATACTGTCTGAGTTTAGTCCTTTTCCTAGCAACTCTTCCTATTATAAAATTCTTAAACAAGTTAGTTCTAGGGTCTGGCTCAAAAAATCTCTACTGTCTAACACCGCTAACACTAGGACTTTGTGCAATATCAATATAGTCATCGCATTTATCTTTATAAAGGCAGAAAAAGCAGGACTTTCTATTGGGAGCAACGACTCTATTTTGCAATTTCAGCTCAGACTCATCAATTAACAATTCAAGGTCTCTTATGTCTCTTCTTGATACTTTAATAGGAACTCTCTCACCAGACTGAAGAAATTGATATTCAAAAGTAACTTTTTCAACCAGATTAAGATTATCTTCTTGTATTTCTTCTCTTTCTTCTTCATTTAGTTGTACTTTATCTCTAAACCAGTCAAAATTGTGGGCTAATAATGAATAAGCCAAGGCATAAGCTCTCGGCTGTACCTCGGCAGTCAATTGGTGTATAGTCCACGGTTTTTCTTCACCAAGTTCTTTATTTTTATGATCTCTAATAATATGCCCTCTTCTTATTTCATCTATCTTCCCGCTATAAAATCTGCCATTGTATTCAAATTTATAAGGGAATTCTATTAGCAATGGTGGTTCTTCAACAGAATATTTCGCATACAACAATCCGCAAGCTTTCTTTATCTTTTCAGCAAAAACAAATTTCTCGCTTTTATCTTTCCATGATACAGTGTTTCCTTGATTCTCTCTATGCTCAATATAGTTGAACCATCCGCCAAAAGCAGCATTTGCAAAAGATTCAGCATTTTTATACGCTAAAGTACCATCTTCTCTGTAAAAACGCTCTATAAAACCATGGATAAAGTCTCCTGCAGCTAACATGGCAACATGTGTCGGTTTAAGCTTCATTACCTTATCATAAAACAAAGCAAGACTGCAACTAGCTGCGTTCTTTAAAGCTGTAGGGCTCCATGTAGTCATATAACTAAGAGAATATTATGGCTTATAAATAATTTCAAGCTATAAAATATACATTTCTTTCTAGGTTTCTTTTTGATTCTTTGGTTAAGCTTTCTTCCTAAGAAAGGTTAGCGCCGAGACTGGGATTTGAACCCAGATATCCT
>CAZSRE010000023.1:0-9956 GCA_964609195.1 Candidatus Woesearchaeota archaeon
AAGATGTTGTTCGATATTTCCAGTAATCTGATACTCCAAAAAGAGCAGTTTAAACTGGAAAAAGAGTTTACATTTTATAGCAACGTAATCAATCATTCTTATTACTGCATTTTTTATGCTGCCCAAGCAAGTTTAATCAAAATAGGAATAAAAACAGAAGCTCCAGAAGTTCATAAGAAAACTATTGAAGCTTTTGAAAAATATCTTGTTAAAACAGGAAAGCTTGATGTTGAATTGCTTAAAAGAAGAGCTATTAGGAATTTTCTCAAAAGAAAAAGGAAAAAGAGGAAGATTTACATATCAAAAATTACCACAAGCTAATAGAGAGCCAGCTAAAGAATCATTTGATAATGCTTCATTCTTTTTCAAGAACATAAATAAAATATTCGCTTAATAGTTGTTAAAATCAATAAATTTGAAATCCTAAAAACTGAAGAGGATAGTTTTCCTTTCGAAACATTTATATTATTCCTTATTTTAAATATGATTATGAATCTTAATGAACAAAAAGAAAAATTAAGAATGGAATTACCAAGTGGTATGCTAAAGAAATTAGATGATTTTTTTCATGGCGGTGAGGAAATTATTTATAGCTTTGAGGGCGCTTTTGCTACTCACTCAAGATGGACAGATTCAAGCATTAGAACTTCTTCAAGGCTCTTAAACTCTGGAAAGGTTGAAGGAACAGGAACTCAATGGGGTAGTCCGTGGTTAATATTAACTAATCAAAGATTGTTGATAGTTGGAAAAGGTATGTTTACTTTAGATACGAGAGAAAAATCAATGGTATTTCCACAATTAGTACAAATCACAGTTACGCTGGGTATATTTATTCCCCCGAGTGTTATTTGGTCAATTTTATCATTTAGGAATCTTCTAGTATATCCATCAGATAGAACGAAGTTGTTATTACTACAAATAGGGCAAGTCAGTGTTTTATCTTTCGATTTAATTCTCTTTTCTAATTCTTGAATTATTTTTGATTTTTATTCTTCTGTTAGTCCCATATTCAAATCTCCAAAATTTTCCAGCTTAACAAATCGTTAGGGTTGTATTCGTATTTTTCCTTATCATTGTATCTTCACTACCAGATAGTTCTCTCAACCCACCATAATCTCTACATTCTTTCCGAATATCTTCTTCAAATCATCAATCAGCTTTTCTTTTATGAATATTCTCTCTGGAATCTTATTATCCTGAAGATGTCGCTGCATGTCTTCCAGGCTGCTCTTCTTTACCTCGCTCAACCCGCCATCAGCATTTATATTCGCCTTGCTGACCTCTTTGTCTTTAACATCGATATCATGAACTATGAAAGCAACATTGTCAAGAAGAAATATTTCTGCATATTTCTCGCCATATCTTATTCTCACCCTGCTCCTATCCAGGTCAGCACCTCTTGATCTCTGCATATACTCCCCCATTGTCTTGATGAACAACCTTACATCCCTCTTTACCTTCTCAGCTTCCTGCCTGCTTAATTTTTTGTTAAGATAATCTTTCTTGGCTTTTGAAATCTCTTCAACTATCTTAGCATAATTTCCTGGAATTCCTTTGCTTTCAGCAAACTTCTTGAATGCCTTAATAACATCTCCCTTAGCTTCTATATTCTCAGAATTTAGAATCTCCCTTACTAAGTTCATGCATGCATCATGTACCTCTATTATATCCTCAGTCCCTCTTTTCTTCTCTATCTGTCCAAAAAGCTTCTCTATTCTTGTAAGATAATCTTTAGCCTCAGCTACAAGCTTGTCTATATCTGCTCCTTTAATCTCTTTTGTTTTACCATGTTCTATATCTTTATAGTATTTCCTGATCTTCTCGAGGATATTAACATACTTCTGTTCAAGCATCTTTTCTTTCTTTACAAATATCTCCTCCATTAGTGTAACAGTTTCTTTAGGTGTAGGCGGGCTAACTCCATACAGCATCAATGCTGCCTGCGCAGGATTCAATAAAGCATAAAATAAGTCTTCTCCAACAATTCCAAGCATCTTCTGGTTTACTCTTTCAAGCAATCTGGCTCCAATGCTCATCTGCATGTCAATAGCTTCAGGGCTTGGCCTTATTCTTCCCATCTTTAGAAGCAATTTCCATGGAGTGAACACACCCCTGTCATATAATGGAACTCCGTCTCTTAACAATGTGAATATTACAGGATGAGCATCTTTTAGGCTGTCCCAGAAATCTGTCAGTATATACACTTGGACATGGAATTGTTTTTTCACTCCAGTAATCATGCTGGCTTCAAAGCCCATGCTCCTGATGATCCCTCCAAGCTTATCCTTAAGCTCTAGCCTTGGCATTCTTTTAACATCAGTATCATCAACAACAACATATACATCTATGTCGTTGCTCTTCTCTCCCCTGAACAAGCTTCCGGCAGCAACATAGCTGACAATATATTTCTCAAACTTCTTTAGTGTCATGTTCTTATGAACTTCACTTATTCTTAGTGCAGCAATCAAGTCCTTGGGATCATGTATTGGAGCAGACATCGCAATCTGCTGTATAGCCTCGTATTTTCCGTCAAAGCAAAGCTCTCTTAGCTCGCTCAAAAACATAGTCTGAACCTTGAAGTCCTTGTCAACCTCAGTTGCAAATCTTTCAACAATAGAATTTAGCTTGCTGCCCAGCTCTTCCTGGCTCATCTTTTTAGTGTCAGCATCATCAACTAGGACTAGAACATTTATAGTATTTTTCAGCCTGCTTTCTTCTTCTTTGCTAAGCTCTCTGTTCTCGCTTTCCTTGACTAGTTTTTTTTCCTTCTCCATGTCTGCCGGAGGCATTAAAGAGATTCCAACAACATACTCATTAAACTTAGAAAGAACATTCTTCTTGAACTTCTCCAGCTTGATCTTTAGCTGGTCAAATTTCTGTTTTAATTCCTCAGGAATCTTAGGTTCTTCCTTAGCCTTAGTCATATTATTTTAGCAATAATCTTGTTACTTAACTTTTTTGAGTGCTTCCACATGAACATAAAATAATTCTTGAATGTTTCACTAACTGCCTTGTTCTCAATTAATATTACCTCTGGAAAATCTTTCCATATGAATATTGCAACCTTACTATTGTAGATATTGATTGTAGCTGGCGATTTTATATCAGAAGGTAACATCCTGTATTCTGTAAGTTTGCTTCTTGTAGTTTTCTCCCTGCCTTGCCTTATCAGCATTTTAGTTTTAATTCCTTTTTGCAATTTTCTTTTACTGAATATTGGAGCATAATAAGGCATCTTATCAGAAAACTGCCCCTCAGAGCTTATCACCATATACTCATCATTCTTTTTACAGCTATCAAGTATATCTTGGAATACTGTCTTTAATCCTTTATAGCCTCTAAATAACACAATATTTTCTTCATCTTTCTTTAAATTATATTCCTCAAGTAATCCAGGAATGATTTTGTTGGCAATCTCTTCTTTTTCTTTAAAATAGTCTATAATCTTCTTAGGATTGCTCGGATAGTATATGCCTCTTTTAGTCTCATGAACTATAGAGACTATTCCTCTTTCTAAAAGCAGCTTTAAGGCATTATATGTACTAGATCTGTCTAGCTTAGCTTCTTTTGATATCTTACCAGCTAATGAATGTCCTAGTTTAAGCAAGGTCAGATATACCTTTGATTCATTGACTGTAAAGCCAAGCTTTTCTAGATCTCTAAACAGAGTATCCTGAAATATATCCATAAGATTTACTAATCTTTTACTGTTTTTAAATCTATCTATTGTTGTAGAATATTCTTCAACATACTTTAAAGAATCCCATGTTTCAACAATCGAATAAGGAGGAACAAACAATGATAGGAAAGACTAGAGACGGAATAAGACTAGCTGACATAGTTAGGCTTGCCAGTGAAACTAAAGATGTTTGTATAAGGAATGGAAGTAAACATGCAGTAATCCTGCAATATCCTGGCTTAAGACCGTGTCCAGTGGCAGAATCTTCACACTTCAAGTATATGATTCTACCCTGGCTGAAACAAGCAACAAGATACAGCTCTAACAAGATTTACGAGACTATAGGATAAGAGATTGGAATGGGTAAAGAAATAGATAATAGGAGGCAAAAAATGGAAAAAGTAGCATTTGTGACATACAATAAAATAGGCAGTGATTATGGTCCACCAGAGTATAAAAATGGTATTATAAAAACCGAAAGCAAAGAGATCCACATCTTTCAGAACGAACGTGAAACCTTTGCAGAGTGGGAACGTGAAGGATCGCCAATGGGCGAAGCAATGGCTCATGCAGCCAGAACGGCCGCAGCCAGAGCGGTAACTGGAAAACTAAGGTTAGAGGAACTGGATAGAATTTACTTATATGTGGGGGCATCAGGTGGAGAAAAGGCAATAGAGCAGACTAGAGACTTGCCAGCAAGCAAGCTAACTTATGTAATGTGTGACTGTGATATGAAACATAAGCTAAATTTGATAAGAGTAATTGGCAATGCAGATGCGAGAGTAATAAGGAGCGAATGTGGTGGTAACTTTACTCTAGAAACTGTACTTAAGAAAGAGTTAAAAAGTTAAAGATATGAGTGGCCTAGCCACTCTTTCTATAAACCTCAAGGATATCAATATTTTGCGAAAGAGGCAGAAGCAAAATACCATTCGTCAGATGTAAGTACTCATAAATAATATCAAACATGTTCTTCTTCATCATTTAAACAAATCAACGCCCAGCCACTTTTCCATTGTATAGAATCTTATTGCAGAGTCAGCAGGACGACAATACCATTTACCGTATCTTTCAATACGCAACGGACTCTCTTGATAAGAACATTGGTATATGTATGCTGCAATTGCTTTGCCCTCTTTATCAAAGTGTACTGCATATCTATCTCTTTTAGTCTTCCATATTAATACTTCCCTATCTTTAGTTTCTAATCTACTTGGCTTATAGCCTCTTGATTCTAATATTCTTATTGTCTCTTCTAATCTAGTTTTCATTTTTCCTCCTATAGTTTTATCTGATCGTATATCATTACAGTAGTACCTTCAGGAATCTTATACTCTAATAATCCAGTTTTCTGCGGGATAGGGCCTATAACATCATCAACTAGCCCATCCAACTCAAAGAATACAACTCTATCAGCACATCTAACTCCGATTGTTCCGGAAATATGTAGCTAGTCTATCCCTGCTCATACTCTTCAATCTATCTTCAATATGCTTTGGGCTATAGAAAACAGGCACTAAGCCAGCCCCATGGTCTCTTAATACCTTAGTTTTACAGAGCTCTCTAGCTTCCTTCTTTGACATACATCTTCCATATCTTGTCATTTTCATTTCTCCATATTGTGATTAATCAACAAGATATTCTAGATATTTATATATTTATCCCAAAAAATATGGTAAAAATAGCCAAAAAATAGTAAAATATATAAATAAGTGGAACATTTGTACTATTATGGAATATAAGCTAGATAAAATTGATTTAAAGGTAATCGAGATACTAAAAGAGCATGGCGACTATACTACTAGACAGATTTCTAAGAAGACATTAATCCCACCAACCACAGTAAACAACAGAATAAGGAAGATGAAGGAACTTGGTATTATAAAAAAGTTTACAATAGATCTTGATAATAGGTTTATAGATAAAGAATTTGTTGCATATGTTTTGATCTCGGCAAATCTTCTATTATTAAAGGAAAAAAAGAAAACACAATACGATCTAGCATCAGAGATTAAAAGATTTAGTTTTGTTGAAAGAGTAGACATAGTTTCAGGAGGGACAGATTTAGTAGCTATTATAAGGGTTAAAGATGTTAAGGAGTTCGATAATGTATTGCTTGGCAAATTACAGCTTTTAGAAGGCATAGACAAGACACAATCTATGATAGTGATACACGAGAATGGCTAATATCTATTATTATACTACTTGTTAGTAGCAGTAAATAGTAAGCTTTATATACTATAAAATAGGTTATTTAAACTAAAGGTTTTAAGATATAGAATGTGGTTATAATGGATAAATTAGAATCAGAGATATTGAAGATAGACGTGAAATTTAGCCCACCAAAGATAGGTGGGAAGCCAGAATTAGATTTTTTAATAATGTATAGCCATCCTACTACTGTGGACGAAGATTATGGCATAGCTGTTTGTGTGCATAAATTCAAACCAGACACGGTATACAATAGCACCAATCTGGCAGTTTATGAAGAGATTTATAAGCTTAGCTTAGATGGCTTAGAAAAAGCGAGAAAGGCTGGGATTGAGATGGCAAAGAAGCTTTATAAATTACCAAAAGATATCAAAGTAGTAGAGGTCAAAAGTATCCCATTTAGTGGGGAAGGATTAGATTATGATAATATATACAGGATAAGTATGGCTAGTATGGCTAACATTTCAGATTTAGAGAGTGCGGTTAATTAGATCCCAGGTTATAATGAAAATAATCAAAATAAGTGACATCACTGAAAATAAGGGTCAAGGTGCATAAAATGGCTAAAATATTATTGGTGGAAGATAATCCAAGATATGCTAGTTCAGCAGAGCAGTATCTGGCTTCAAGAAGCCAATCTATAGTCCTTGCTAAGGATTATTCTCAAGCTATGGATAGATTAAGAAATCCAGAATTTAATGGCATGATTACTGATTGTTTTTTCCCAGAAAAAATTGGAAGTGGAAATATCCATCTTGGAAAAGGATTAGTTGAAAAGATGGCAAAATCTGATCCTCATGAAATAAAAATAGCAGAGAGCCTTGAATCATTAGGCCAATATGTGGATTTGGAAGACCAAGATGCGAGAAAATATGCAAGATTTTTTGCAGTAAATCTATATCAACCAGATAGTCCAATCTTCAAAGCATTGGAGTTGGTTGCTAAAGCTGACAAGCAAACAGCAACACATGCTTTCAAGGAAACATTCAAATTGATATACAGAGAGAACCAAGCACCAAGAGATTATTACAGCGCTCTTATGAAGGCAATGGAAGAGTCAGAGGCAAACCAACCTCTCGGCGTACTTGTTGCAGAGAAGGCAAGTGAATTAAGTATGCCGTTTGTACTAGCGACTTCAACCTATCATCATGATATATTAACTCAGCCAGTTCAAAATTATGCTTCTCGCAATGGTTGGGAATTAGTAGATTGCCAGCCAAACAGAGAAGATGATAAAGCAAGTCATGAATTCTGGGAAAGAGCTTTTGGAAAACTAGAGAGAAAGTTAAGTAAGACTGAATAGGGGTTATGATGAAAATAATAGGCTATAAAGATATAGACAGAGCAATTCATTCAAATAATGAACTTGTTGATGATTTCAAGAAAATTAAAGAGCAGTTTATTAGAAAGTATTCTATCGAAAAGGACATATTAATCTATCTTTTAGATTTTGAACTAAGTTGTATATCTAGCGCAATTGGTGGAAATGTTAAAGGTAAATCATTCTTAGACTTAGGATGCGGGTCTACCAGTTATGGTGAACATGTTGGGTATGATAACCATATGAACATTTCTGATGGTAAAAAAAATAGAGACTTTGAGCCTTGGATTCCTCGTGCCTTACATGAATTGGGTGTGCATGTTATTGGTATTGATATAGGAAGCCTGGATAGGGAAGAATTTGAGCACTATTCATTAGATCTTTTGAAAGAAAATGCATTATCAGTTATTCCAGATCACTCAATTGATCATGTTTATTCTAAGTTATTATACAGTTCGCCTCAGCTAGCGAATATGGTTTCAAGTAGATACTACCCCGACATTGCAAGTAAAGTCAAAGATAAAGCAATCCCTTATTGGACTATAGGGGATGGAGAGCGTCTTGCTAAGACTGTATTAGAACAAAAACTGTTCCCTCAAATTGAGAGAGTGCTTAAACCTGCAGGAACATATCTGAGATTTGAAGTATAAGAAATAATATTTTACTTTTATCATTTAAACAAACTTATGCCTAGCCATTTTTCCATATTATTCCTCTTCAAGCTTTTTCTCAATTTCTTTTTTTAATGCATTGATATGCAGTTCAAATTTCAGCTTAAGCGTCTTCCAATCTTCATATTTTAATAATTGTCCTCTGTAATTGATTGCATTTCTTTTTAGCCTGATTGTTTCTAGGAATTCCCAGTCGAGTTCTAGCTCTGGATGTTTGAAGCAAATGTATGCATTTTTGCATTGATGATTGTCTGCTTCAATTCCTTCAAATAGCAGATAAGCTTCAATTAATCCTCTGAGTGATTCATAATGATCTCGAAAGACAAATGTCCAGTCTGTGCTGTCTTTTGGAATATCTTTTGATTTGCTGTTGATGAATTCAAGTCCTTTTTCTGCAACAATCTTTAATGATTTGATAAGCTCAATATCTACTGATTTTTCCCTTATGCTTCCTGTACTTATGCAGAGTTTGTATGTTTTATCGAGATTATCAATCGTAAGTTTCATTTATGCAACCTCAGCAATGTCTTGTATCTGTCCTTTTAGGACATATCCATTAGTTATATTCTTTATAAGCCCTGTTTCGACTTCATCTATTTCTTCTTTGTTTTGGAAGATATGTAATTCTATGTTCTTTTGTAGTTTAAGTTCATAAATGTTTTTATCAAAATCTGAGATATCTCCAAAAACAAAAATATCTATATCTGAGTCCTTGTACCAGTCTCCTTTTACAATGCTTCCAAAAAGGATTATGGTCTTAGCTGTTTTAAGAGATAATAGTTTTGGAATAAGACCGCTTTTATGAAGCTGGTCTAAAGCATAAACTCTTTTTAGAGAATGATAAATATTATTATTAATTCCAACCGTGTAATGCGGAAATTTTCCTTTTTCTTTTATATGTTTGAGTAATCCTTCAGATACATATTTTTTTAGCCATTTGTTTGCCACTAATTTTGTAATTTTTGCTTTTCTAACTATTTCTTCAAAATGCCATTCTTTTAGAGAACTGTTTTCTAAAATTAGTTTTAGTACATTTTCTTCTTTGCTTGGGCTTGCCATAATTAGTATAACTGAGTTATACTATTTAAATCTTTCGATTGAAAAATAAAAAAAGTTCTGCATAGTAACAATAATATTTAACCACCTTAATATTTTGATTTATATATTGTAGAATATAAGACTACACTCTCATTAGTCGATCTTAAAATATTAACGTCTTACAATAACTCATGAGTAG
The DNA here is from genome assembly GCA_964609195.1 of Candidatus Woesearchaeota archaeon. Classification (GTDB taxonomy): domain Archaea; phylum Nanobdellota; class Nanobdellia; order SCGC-AAA011-G17; genus CAZSRE01. The sequence continues at coordinate 9,120 of CAZSRE010000023.1, forward strand.
TTAATTTTAAGAAGTTTTATAAATCTTTTTACCTTATTAGATATAATGAAAAAATCTACACGTGCTGGATTGGGCTTTCTTTTAGCCTCGCCTATTCTTTTTTATTCTGCTAGCCATATAAATAAATATGAAGTGAACAAATGTGAAGAACTAAGAGCAAATTCTGCTATAGTAAGAGCCTTAAAATTAGAAGAAACTCTCCCTAATTTCTATCCTAGATCAGACATGAATTTACAAAAAGTAAAAGGGTTGCAGAATCTTTTAGATCATTCTGATGAGCTTAAAGAATATTATAGTTTAGTAAGCCAAAAAGAAGTAATGAATGACCTTCGTAGTTATCATATTTTTTGTGGTAACTTACCTACCACAGTGTTTCCCATAGCCATTTTAGCCACATTGGGTATATTTTCAGCAGGTATAGGAATAAATTACCTTCGTGGAAAGTATGATAAACCATATTATGATTAATAATATTTAACAACATTTTTCATTCTTGGAATGGTCTCATTGAAATTCTTAAACAAGCATCACGCTTTGTAAGAATCAATATTTAAACATTCTTTCATACTCTTTATGGCTAAACCATTCAAGAATAACATTCAAAATCATGACTTCATTTGTTTGTATCGTATAAATCAATCTCCAAGCATTAGGCATGTCATATTTCCATAGATTTGTTATTCCAAATTTCTTTAGGTACTCTTTCGGCCATAATTTTTTGGGAATTTTTGTCCCGCAAGTTGGATTTGCCTTTAAATCTTTTATTGCTCTATCAATAAAATCATATAATTGCTTGTCTTCAAATTTGCCTTCTTTCAGAATTTCAAACTCATTTTC
>CAZSRE010000024.1:0-4083 GCA_964609195.1 Candidatus Woesearchaeota archaeon
TCTATTTGAAGAAAAAAATAGTAAAAGAAGAAAAAGCTGAAAAACAAGAAAACGTACAGCCAGAAATTAATGTTGGGTTGGTTGGTCATGTAGACACTGGCAAAACTACCCTTACAGAAGCATTGTCAGGAAAATGGGCAGACACTCATTCAGAAGAGCTAAAGCGTGGCATTACTATCAGGTTAGGCTATGCAGATGCAACTTTCTACAAGTGCGACAAATGTCATGAATACACCACACAAAAAGAATGTCCTAATGGTCATAAATCCTTGCAAAATCTAAGAAATGTCAGCTTTATTGACGCTCCAGGACACGAAACATTGATGGCAACTATGCTTTCCGGTGCAGCAATAATGGATGGTGCCTTATTATTGGTAGCTGCTAATGAACACTGCCCCCAGCCGCAGACTCGAGAGCATCTGATGGCATTAAACTTAATAGGAATTAATAAGATTGTAATAGCCCAGAATAAGATAGACTTGGTTACAAACGAGCAAGCCTTAGAGAACTATAAGCAGATAGTATCATTTGTAAAAGGCACTATTGCAGAGCATGCTCCTATAATCCCGATAAGTGCGCAGCATAATATTAACATCAGCTATTTGATAAAAGCAATAGAAGATGTGATAAAAACGCCAGAGCGAGATACTTCAAAAGATCCCTTGATGTATGTAGCAAGAAGTTTTGACATCAACAAGCCAGGCACAGATATTAAGAATATTCTTGGTGGTGTTCTTGGAGGCGCATTAAAACAAGGGTTGTTCAAGAAAGATGATAAAATAGAAATCCGTCCAGGCATGAAAGTTGAAAAAGAAGGCAAAGAACGCTGGCTTCCATTAACAACAACAATCCAGGGATTAAAAACTGGCGGGAATGATGCTACTGTCGTTGGTCCCGGTGGCTCAATTGGATTGCTGACAGAACTAGATCCTGCTTTAGTAAAGGCAAATTACCTAACTGGAAATGTAGCTGGTCATCCTGGCAAGCTTCCTGATGTTCATTATGAGCTAAATCTTAAGCCAAAACTATTGGAAAGAGTAGTCGGAGCTAAAGAAGATTTAATTGTAGAGCCTATAAAGAGAGGAGAGCCATTATTGATTAATATTAATTCAGCAGCTACAGTCGGCATGGTTTTTAGCGTTGAAAAAGATTCTGTCAAAGTTAAGCTAAAGCAGCCAGTATGCGCATCTCAGCAAGATAGGGTAGCAATATCAAGGAATCTAGGAGCTAGATGGCGTCTTATAGGTGTAGCATCAATAAAGCTATAGACACTAAATCTTTTTTCTCTTTTCAAGCTATTTATTGCTTACGTTGGTTTTAATGCTAGCCATAGTAGTACCACAACAACAACGCCTACTACAACCCACATCCACATCTTCTTTTGTTTTTGATTCATATATGTTATTAAGAAGTTTTAATATAAATACTTGTCGTTCCCTTGTTGAGTAATAAAAAGTTATATAAACATAAAATATCTTAATATTCTATGAGATATTTACTTATCCTGTTGATCATAGCAATTATATTTGTTTCAGGATGCGATATTCTAGGCCCAAGAGATACTTATCCCAAATCATATCCAACACCCGCAAGAATACCGGCAGAATACACAACAACATCAGCTAGTACATCAACAACAATCATATTCGACTGCAAATCTTGTCCAGCAGGAACAATATGCAGAAATAATGAGTGTATTGAAGTTAAATATAGCAATACAGAAGATTCAGGCAGCACAGGTAGTTATTGACTGTTCTTTATTATCTGATTGGTATTTGTATTAACTCTGGCCAAGCTTGCAACCTTATCTGGCTCTTTCAGCTTGATTACCCTAACACCCTGAGTATTTCTTCCGATTACACTCACTCCGTTAGCAACAAGCCTTATCGTGATTCCTCTCTTGGTTATGATCATGACCTCATCAGGATCCATTACAGTCTTTATTCCAACAACATTTCCATTCCTCTCTGTTGTTTGTATGTTTATTACTCCCTTTCCGCCTCTTCTTATCAACCTGTACTCTTCCATAGCTGTTCTTTTTCCATATCCATTCTCAGTTATTGTAAGCAAGGTAGCATCTCCTCTTGCAACCTCTAATCCAATTACCTCATCTCCCTTGCCTAATCTTATCCCTCTTACACCAGTTGCTTTTCTTCCCATGGCTCTGACATCTTTCTCATCGAACTTGACAGCCATCCCTTTCTTGGTTCCAAGCAGCATCTTCAATGTACCTGGAGTTAATCTTACTTTTATAAGCTCATCTCCTTCTCTCAAGTTTATTGCAGCAATTCCTGTCTTTCTAGGATTGCTGTATTCAATCAAGCTTGTTTTCTTGATCATTCCTTTCTTTGTAGCCATTATCAAAAAATGCTTGTCATCAAAATGGCTTACTGGCAATGTGGTGGATATCTTCTCATCTTTCTCAAGGTTTAGCAAGTTGACTATTGCTTTTCCCTTTGAATATCTGGAAGAAGCTGGCAGTCTATATGCCTTAAGCCAGTATATCTTCCCCTTATTTGTAAAGAACAGCAAGTAATTATGATTGTTTGTTATGAATAACTGTTCAGCAAAATCATCATCTTTTGTCTCAGTGGCAATTATTCCATGCCCGCCTCTCTTTTGCTGTCTGTACTGCTCTAATTGCTGTTGCTTGATATATCCTTGATGGGTTATAGTAACAACTACATCTTCTTCCTTAATTAAATCCTCAGTTTCAATATCTTCCTCTCCATCTATAATCTCTGTCCTTCTTTTATCATTGTACTTATTCTTTAATTCAATCAATTCTTGCTTAATCATTCCAAATATTCTAAGCTCAGATGCAAGAATTTCCTTAAGCTCAATTATTAGCTTATCCAAAGATAACTGTTCATCTCTTAGTTTCTCTCTCTCTAAGCTTGTCAATCTCTGCAATCTCATGTCCAGGATTGCCTGTGCTTGAATCTCGCTCAAGCTGTATCTCATCATTAATGTAGCCCTGGCAGCTTCTGCACTCTTGCTTTCCTTAATCAGTCTTACAACATGGTCAATATTTGACAATGCAATGTTCAATCCAAGAACAATATGCAGTCTTTCCTCAGCTTTCTTAAGGTCAAATCTTGTCCTTCTTGTTACAACATCTTTCCTGTGTAATATGTAATTCTGAATAAGCTCTTTCAAGTTCAATATTCTTGGCTCATTATCGACAAGTGCAAGCATGATAACTCCAAAAGTAGACTGCAGGTTAGTGTGCTTGTACATCTGATTCAGCACAACCTCTGGCTGGCTATTATTCTTCAGTTCAATTACTACTCTCATCCCTTTCTTGTCGCTATCATCTCTTATGTCAGATATTCCATCTATTGTCTTGTTATTGACAAGGTCAGCCAGGCTCTCAATGAGCATAGTCTTGTTTATCTGATAAGGAATCTCTGTTACTATTATGCTATTTTTCTCAAAATGAGTCTTTGCTCTTATCACTAATTTTCCTTTTCCTGTCTGATATGCCTGGCTGATGCCTGCTTTTCCGATTATCAATCCTGCTGTTGGAAAATCTGGACCCTTGACTAAATTAAGTATCTCATCCATGCTTGCATCTTTATTGTCAATCATTAAGACTACAGCATCAATTATCTCTCCAACATTATGTGGTGGGATGTTTGTAGCCATTCCAACAGCAATTCCAGTAGATCCATTTACAAGTAAATTAGGTAATTTGCTTGGCAATATGACAGGCTCTTTCAATGTTCCATCAAAATTTGGAATAAAATCTACTGTGTCTTTGTTAATATCAGCAAGCATTTCTTCTGCTATCTTGCTTAATTTTGCTTCAGTATATCTTGAAGCGGCAGGCTCAAATCCTTCAACAGAATTATGAACAAAAACCCCACAATCTAATAGAAAGTTATGGTATTTGTCTACTGAAATATCATAAACATCTTCACTATAATCCAGAAATTTAATGCTAATAACATGATGATTATATTCCTTAGCCAAAGAGAGCATATCATTAATATCTTTGAAATGTTTTACTGCAGTTTCATATCTAGGGAAACAGTTATTCCATCTATTACTATTATAACTGTATTCATTTATGTTTGCTTC
>CAZSRE010000024.1:4136-9674 GCA_964609195.1 Candidatus Woesearchaeota archaeon
ACTTTATTTTTATATTCTTTAGTTTTCCAATTTTTTCTATGACTTATAATGGCTTTTTGTGTAAGGTCTTTCATGAAATTAGGGTTTGACTTTAACCTTTCTAAATTGCGTCTTCTAGTAGAATTTATTACCTTTTTTCTAAAATCCTCATTTTTCCATAGATTTTTAAACTCTTTAATTTTCATTTCTCTAAACTTTGCATTTTGCCATGGCTTTCTACCAATAACGCTATGGTGATTGTAATTTTCATTTATGAACTTAGCTCTAAAATTAACATCGTTCCAAAGTTCTTTGCTCCTCTTAGAAATTAATTTTCTAGCTTCAGGATTATTCTTGTAAAATTCCTTTAGACTTTTTGCCCTATTTTTTATAGCTTCTGGATGGTTTTTAATATATTCAATTACTCCATCTGAAATACTTTTTCTAATAACATCAGATTTCATAGCTTTTATTAAGCTAGATACCATTTGGTTTCTTTTACTTGGATCTGACCACAATCTTTTAGAAAATTCAGACATAAGCTTTCTCTTCTCGGGGTGCTCATTAAAGTGCTTCTTAAGTTTGTTTGAATTTTTCTGCCTAAGCTCTTTATTTTGCCATATCTCTTTTAATTTTTTAGAATTCTCTCTAATAAAGTTTTTATCTTTATTACGTTCTATCAATCTTTGTCTTTTCTTTTCTATATGTTCTGGGTTATTCTTGTAAAATGATTTTATCCCTTCTAAATGTTTTTTTCTGAATTCTTCAGAATTCCATTTAGACCTTATATTATCATTATGTATTTTTGTGTGTTCTTTCCAACTTACCCTTCTTATATTGTTTGGATTGTTATTAAACTTATTAAAATCTATATGGTGTCTGACATTCCCATCTGAAATTGAATAAATTTCTTTATTTAAATTATATTTATCAGCAATTTCATGTACAAAAATATATCTTTCATTAATATTGTCTTTTATCATCAAATAATCTTTTAATTCAGTATTGCCCTTTATTGGGCTTAATTTAAAATAACCTGGCATTAAGCTATCTTCTGGTGTTAGATCTTTGGCTTCCTTATATCTCAAATTTTTTAATAAGAATTTATGATCTGGGGTACATCTTATTTTTTCACCAGTATCTAAAGTTAATTCAACTAATTTTGCATTTTTTCTTGTTACTTTAGGATTTTTAGCTTCACCTACAACAATATTACCTTCTTTATCAATAGAATATACATATAAAATTTCTCCATTTCTATAAGAATCTGTTAATTCCTTAAAACTTTTTGATGTACCATCTAACAATTTTATTCTTGTATCTCCTGTAAAACATCCGAAATTACCATGCCCATGGACAAGAGGATATCTCAAAGAGAAATCCTGCGCCAATCTTACTAATGCATCATAGATGGCAACATCTCCATGTGGATGATACTTGAAACAATCTCCAATAATTCTGGCGCATTTTGCAAATTGTTTATTGTTCTCCAACCCCATTGTGTGCATTGAATATAATATTCTCCTATGTACAGGCTTTAATCCGTCTCTTACATCTGGCAGAGCTCTTCCGACAATGACAGACATAGAATAATCTACATAACTTTCTCTAAGTTCATCTTGAATTAGTTTATGTTTTATCTCTTGTGGCATTTTATAATATGTCTAGCAAATCCTCAACAGAGTCTATAATATATGTTGGTCTACCAGTCTCCTTATTTGGTGCTTCATTAGCATACTTTCCATTCCTAATCCATGCTGTTTTACATCCAAGATCATTGCCGATTTTAATACCTCTGATAGTTCTATCATCTACAACTAAAGTGCTTATAGGGAACGTGTATAATGCATCCATACAATCCATGTAATTTATATTTGTTTTTTCAAGACCTACTTGTACATATTTAAAATATCTTTCTACCCCTTTTATTTGCCTTCTTCTCATTCTAAGGTTCTCTGGAGTAGCCATAGATATTACTGCAAGTTTGTACTTTTGTTGTAAGTGTGCCAAAACTTTTTCTGAATAAGAAAACAATCCTTTATTATCAAACTGATACAAAGTTCCAACCCAGTCAAATATTATTCCTTTTATCATTTAAACATCAATATTCCTTGCTTCTTTAGCATACTTCATTATGAAATCGCGTCTTGGCTCAACATCGTCACCCATTAGTGTCCTGAAAGCTTCCTCAGCTTCCAAAGCGTCAACAATATTTACCCTCTTCAGTATCCTTCCATCTTCATTCATTACAGTCTCGGCAAGCTCGTGGCTGTCCATCTCACCAAGGCCCTTGAACCTCTGAACTACCGTATCATCGCTTCCAATCTCTTTCAATATCTCTTGCAGCTTTTTGTCGTCTCTAGCATAAAATGTCTTCTTGTTTTTTATTACCTTGAATAAAGGAGGCTGTGCAATATATAGGTAGCCATGTTCTATTACAGGCTTCAAATATCTGTAGAAGAATGTCATTAAGAGTGTGGAAATGTGATTGCCGTCCGAATCGGCATCGACAAGAATTATAACTTTGTGGTATCTTATCTTCTCTATCTCAATCTCTTCTCCAGAGCTGCATCCAAGTATCGTAATCAGGTTAAGGACCTCATTGTTCTTGAATACCTTGTCGATTCTCGCTTTCTCAACATTCAATATCTTTCCCCTTATTGGGAATATCGCCTGATATCTTCTGTCTCTCGCAGCAATTCCAGTTCCAGCTGCAGAATCTCCTTCCACAATAAAAAGCTCTGACTTCTCAGGATTCTTTTCCTGGCAGTCAATTAATTTTCCAGGCAAGCTTCCAGATGACAATATGCTTTTCCTTCTTACTAATTCTCTAGCTTTCTTAGCAGCTTCTCTTGCTCTCGCAGCTGTCAAAGATTTGCTCACTATCAATTTAGCAACACTTGGATTCTCTTCAAAATATGTAGCAAGATGATCATAAACAATGCTGTCAACTAATCCCCTAATCTCAGAATTTCCGAGTTTGGTTTTAGTCTGTCCCTCAAACTGAGGATTTGGCAATTTTAATGATATGACAGCAGTCAACCCTTCTCTGACATCGCTGCCAGATAGTTTTACATCACTCATCTTATTCTTCTTGATATAGTCATTAATGCTTCTGGTTAATGCTAGGTAAAATCCAGTTAAATGCTGCCCTCCTTCAATTGTATTAATCCCGTTGCAGAATGTATAAACAGTATCAATGTATCCCTCATTATACTGCAGGCTTACTTCCAGGCTAGTGTGATCCGTCTCTTTCTTGATATACACAGGATCATTGAATAATGCCTGCTTGCCCTTATTCAGGAAGGTTACAAATGATTTTATTCCGCCATCATATTTATAGCTGGCTTCCTTGCCATCTCTCTCATCTTTAATATCTATCTTTACTCCAGCATTCAAGAAAGCAAGCTCTTTTAGTCTCTTAGCCAGCAATTCATAATCAAAAATAACAGTCTCAAATATAGTTGAGCTTGGCATGAATGCAATGCTTGTCCCACTCCCTTCTGCCTGTCCTACAATCTTGACTTCATCTACAGGAACTCCATTTTCATATCTTTGGAAATAAATATTACCATCCCTCTTTACCCTAGCTTCCAACCAAGTAGACAATGCATTAGTTACAGAAATTCCAACACCATGCAATCCACCAGAAATCTTATAAGTCTTGTTGTCAAACTTTCCACCAGCATGCAGCACAGTCATTACTAATTCCAATGCTGGTCTTTTTTCCTCAGGATGAATGTCAACAGGAATTCCTCTTCCATCATCAGTAACAGTAATGCTTCCATCAGCATGTATTATAACAGAAATATTCTTGCAATATCCGCCTAATGCTTCATCCAAGCTATTGTCAATTGCTTCCTGCACAATATGATGCAATCCTCTTGCTCCAGTATCTCCTACAAACATTGAAGGTCTACGTCTCACTGACTCTAATCCTTTCAGTACCTGAATGCTAGTTGCTTTGTAGCTGTCTTTGCTCATAATTAACCCCGAGAATACTATTCAGAAACTCAGCAAGTTTAAAAAGCTTTCCCAGCCTATAAATGCATTTTATGAGGGCTATAAGCCTTATAAAGCCATAAAAGTTCTGATAATTTAGAAAGATTTATATAGCATCAATTATAGTCTACAATATAGATATTACAGAATAACATTAAAATGAAATCTATGAAAAAAATAGCAAAAAAAGCAGCAGGAATATTAGTACTGTCTACAGCATTAGCTCTACCTAGTAACAGTTCTGCTGGAGAGAATGATTACATGTACAAGACAGCCGGTGTTAATGTATGTCTTAATGGCCTGATATCTGGTGTAGGCAGCAAGCTTCATGGCCAGGGTTTCTGGAATGGGTTTAGGAAAGGCAGTTTGGCAGGTGGCATGATATATGCAGGAAAGTATGCGAGCTATAATGGAGCAGACAAGCCATTAGTCCCATTAGCCGGAAAAGCAATTCATGCTCTTGGCGTGTCAATGAGAGACAACACTTACTTCGGCCAGCCATTATTCTCAAACTACACCATTGATCTAGGTCCAGTTGAGCTAAGTTTTGATAAGAATAAAGGTTTAGAAACTAGGATAGTCTCAACAAGCCTGGCAGGAATGGCATATTCTTTATCTAAACATGGCAGGTTAGATTCCAGAAGGACATTAAATTCCGGTAATCTTGTTTTTTTGACAGATAGTGATGATTACATAGATCGCTTTTACGATGGAACTACAATAGGCAACACTGTTTTGCTAAATAACTATGGTATGAACAAGCCTGTTTTTGGTCATGAGCTAGTCCATACAGCCCAGGATAAAGAGCTTGGGTTGCTCGATGCTATAGTGAACAGGAAGTTAAGCAAGAAGAAAAATTGGTTCACTTCAATTAGTGATAAGCTTACGCTCCCAAGATTGGCAGCAAGTGCAATATTTGCCCCATTAAATGATAAGAATTACAATTCTAGTCCTATTGAGATAGAAGCAGAATATGGATATGTTAAGGCAGAATAATTTGATTTCAAAACCTTTATATTACAGAATATAGGAAAAAATGGAAACGCAGCCAAAGAATCAAAAGGATGAGGTAACTGTATTAGAAGAATTAATAGACGAGAAAATAAGGCTTTATAGATGGGCTGTTCGTCTACCATTCAATTGGCATCTTCTGGAAAGAAGAGAAGATGATATCATAGTATATGGCAACCTATTGCTTAATCCAATAAGGGAAGAAATCCTAGGACATTTTGGAGTGTTGTCTAGCCTTTATAAATTTGATCCATCCCTGATTACTCCAGAGAGGACCGGCAGGCATAGGGATTACTATACATTTTTATCTATTATAGCCCCAAGTGAATTAGAAAAACTTTATAAATCGCCATTTTAGCAGATTATTAATGATTACAGTAATCCTTGACACTAACTTTTTGCTGTATGTTGCAAGGTTTAAAATAGATGTTGAAGCAGAGCTTTCCAGGATTCTTAACGATCAATTCATGATAGCTATCTTAGACAAAACATTTGATGAGCTAAAAGGCAAGAAAGATGAGCATCTGGCAGTGCAATTAGCCAAGA
>CAZSRE010000025.1:0-9402 GCA_964609195.1 Candidatus Woesearchaeota archaeon
TACAGAAGAAAAGTCTGCATGGTTAAACAATGGTACAGGGTGGGTGCTGGCAGATTATTGGGAACCACCAGAGTGCCTTATCAATGAGTCAGGTACAGATCTTGGTTATAGACTTGCTGATTTTACAGGTGATGGTAGAGATGATTTGTTATGGGGTCAAATAGATGGTAGCTCTTGCACTAGTGTTGAGAAAAAAGCTTGGATCAATAATGGTCGTGGATGGACTCAGGATGATTCTTGGGAACCACCAAGGTGTTTTGTGCATGAGTCTGGTAGAGATGAGGGTTTAAGGTTAGCAGACATTAATGGAGACAGGCTTGTAGATATAATTTGGGCGCAAGCTGATGGTGGTTCTTGTACAACAGTTGAAAAAGACGCATGGATAAATAACGGCACAGGATGGTATAAAGATGATTCTTGGGAACCACCAATATGTTTTGTTAAAGATACTGGTGAGAATCAAGGATATAGGATAGTAGATGCAAATGGAGATGGCTTGGTTGATATAATACAAGGTAAAATAGGGATTGGGGGGTCGTGTAGTTCAGGAGATAGAGAGGCTTGGATAAACAATGGTACAGGATGGGAGAGAGATGACTCTTTCGAGCCACCTAGATGTTTTGTAACTAATTCTGGCGTAGATGAAGGATATAGATTAATAGATTTTAATGGGGATAGTGCAGTTGATATATTATGGGGCCAGATAGATGGTGCGTCTTGTACATCAGTTGAGAAAGCTGCATGGACTAGCAATACAACAAAATCATTTTTGATAAAGGATATAATTAACATTCTGGGAGGGAAAACATCTATAGACTATGAGAAATCTACCTCACTTGATAATACTGGAGATGATGACTTTAGTGATCTTACTTTCAATCTATGGTTAGTAGCTAATGTGACAGAAAACAATAACATTACTACAGCTCAAAAGACTATTAAGAAAACAGTATATAATTACTCTGCAGGATTTTATGATTACAATGATAGTGAATTCCGTGGCTTTAGCATAGTAAATGAAACAATATCTAATATGATTATTATTAAACACCATTTCCATCAGGATGATGCTAAACAAGGAAAGGAGTTTAAAACTGAAGTATATAATCTATCTAAAAAGCCATTTAAAATAAGTAATAACATCTGGAAAAATAGAACACAAGATAAATACTTTATAGTTGAGCTTATAAGACAATCCGAAGAATCTTATGACGGTAGTATTAATAATCCAAAGATTAAGAATATAACATACAGCTATGATAATTTTAGCAATGTTTTACATAAAAGAGAAGTTGGAGATGCTAAGAAAACCGGTGACGAAAGGTATGAAAATTACGAATACACTTATAATACCAATAGGTGGATATTGGAAAAGCCAAAAAGATACAGATTGCTTGGGTCTGATAACTCCACTATATTAAGGCAAACATTCTTTATATATGATAGATTAGCTTATGAAAGCCAACCTACAAAAGGAGAATTAACAAAAAAGAAAAACTGGATCAATAGCAATAATAATGCCACATTTAATTATTCCTATGATTCTTACGGCAACATTTTTAAAGAAACAGATCCAAACAACCATACAACAACCTATACTTTCGGAACAAGAGACCCAACATTCACTTATCCTGATAAAATAACAAATGCAAAAGGGCATATTGCTAAATATGGCTATGATCTCGGTACTGGCAATATATTATTTGAAACAGATGCAAATGGGTTTAATACAAGCTATACTTATGATGTTTTTAATAGGATAACAAAGGAAATAAGACCATTTGACAGTCTAGCATATCCCACAAAGAATTATTCCTATTACTTTGATGGAATTCCACCAGAGAAAACAAAGATAAGCCAAAGAGAGAAAAGTGGGCAGGCTAACACGCTAGACACTTACAATTTCTACGATGGTTTTGGTAAGTTAATACAATCAAGAAAAGATGGAGAAGTATTCCAGCTTGTACAGGACATTTATTATGATAACTTAAGCAGAGTAAGAAAGGAAAGCAATCCATATCCTATGAACTTTGATGATAATTACACTTCGCCAGCTACAGCAATAAGCGGAATCAGCTATGCTTACGATGTTATGGACAGGATTGTAAAACTTGTTAATCCAGATTCTACCCAAAAGAATATTGCTTTTGATCACTGGAATATAACATTGTTAGATGAAAATAGCCATAAGCATTTATACAGCCTGGATGCATATGGAAGAATAGTTGTTGTAGAAGATTATATAGGCAATTATCCAAATAAAACAATATATAAATATGATTCAGTAGACAACATAGTAAACATAACAGATTCTAAAGGTAATGTTTTCAAATATTCTTACGATACTCTTGGTAGAAAAACAAGCATTAATGATCCTGATTTGAGGGTATGGAATTATAGTTATGATAATGCAAGCAACCTAATAAAACAGATAGATGGAAGAGGAACAGTTACGTTACTAAAATACGATAGCCTTAATAGGTTATCAAACAAAACTTCATCAACTGAATTTGTAAAATATGTTTACGATGAAAAATTAAATGGCACATTATCAAGAGTTCTAACTTCACAAGTAAACACAACATATGCTTATGATAATAGATTAAGAAAAATTGGAGAATCTAAATCTATAGACAATATAATTTTCAATTCTAACTGGACTTACGACTCAATGGATAGGGTAACTTCAAATATACAACCAAATGGACTAAATATAACTTATAATTATAATGGCCAAGGTCTGCTCGATTCAATTCCTGGAATAATAACTGGCATAGACTATAATCAGAGAAACTTGCCTAAGGGTAGAGTATACAAAAATGGATTAATGTCTAATTTCACTTACGATGTAAAAAACTTCAGATTAAAGAGGTTATTATTGACAAATTGGGGGAACAGACAAGACCTTAATTATATTTATGATAGTGTTGGAAATGTAAGGTCTATAAACGATACTGTTAATTTAATAAAACAGTCTATGGAATATGACAATATTGATAGATTAATAAGTGCTGACAGGTTTGACAATAATAGCAAGAAATATTCTATGAACTTTACATATGATAGCCTGGGAAGAATATTAAACATCACAAAAGATCTAGATGACGACTTTATCTTCTATTATAATGGAAGCAAGCCAGTTCATATGCCTTACAGAATAGCTATTAAACCTTAATAAGCATTTAGAAAATTTATTGCTCATCTTTATGATATAAATCTAATATTATTACCTTGTCTTTTTCTTTTATGTACTCATAAGACAATCTAAATGGCGGAATGTAAACTTCTCTAGTACCCTTTCTTTCAAATCTCATTGGTTTTCCTATTTCTGGACTTTCTAATACCTTTACTATTTGCTTTTTAACCTTGTTTTGTAAACTGAAATCTAGTTTTCGCCATGCTTTCTGAAAATCATCATGATAACTTACTTCGACCATTCATCAAGCAACTCTAAGAATTTTTCTCCACTCACTGTTTTAAACTCGCCCTTTTCATATTTTTTATATGCTTCTTCTGTTCTCTTAGCGAAGATTAGATCATCCTTTAACTTCTCATCAAAGTATTTCTCATTGATAAGTGTTATTTCTTCTCCCATCTTTACTATTATAAACTTCTCTCCTTCTTTGAAGCCTTTTCTCATCTCACTTGGGATTACTATCTGTCCCTTAGAGCTCATTTTTGTAATGCTTATTTCTGTCATATTAACCTATGTAAGATGTATCTTACTTGATATAAAAACCTTCCTATTTAGCCTCTTTTAATGGGGCATATCCTTTCTCAAAATACTCTGTCCCTGCTCCAACCTGCTCAATATCATACTTCTTCTCATCTACAATGCTCCTTGCTGCCATAACACCCATCTCAATAGAGTGATCCTGGTTGGTATACTTGAATCTTCCAGGCCTTCCAATATACATCAGATTTTCAAACTTATCCAAATAGCTCTTTAAAGCAGTAAGATGTTTCTTATATTCTAAATCGTAAACAGGATAGACAGCATGCTGTTTTTTGATATAGTAATCAATAACCTCTTCTCTTTTTACAAATCCTAGCTTGTCCAGCCAGCCGATAGCTGTGTCAAAAAGCTTTTCTTTTTCCATGTTCCAGATCTCATCATTCTCAAAGCAGAAAAACTCTATGAACAAAGAAGTCTTTCCATCTGGACTCATCTTGCTTGAGAAGTTCTTAGGCTCATGAATCCTTCCAATAGGAATATGCTTGTCAGGGAAGTAAATCCAGTTGTCTTTGCTGACTCTTTCTTTATTTAATGTCATAAACAAATAAACCTGACTTCTAAATCTTATTTTTTTCATAGCATCTTTTACTTCTTGATCAGCTCCAGGCTGCATGCAGTTAATCAAGTCTGTAATTGGGATTGAAGACACAAGAGTATCGCATTTAGTCACTATTTTCTTTCCATTATTCTCAGTCTCAACAGAAATTATCTTATTGCCTTTGTGATTTATCTTCTTAACTTCATTATTCAGCATTATCTTGTTATCTTTCTCTATAATCTCTTTTATTTTCTCATAAATCAATCCAGTTCCCATATCAGGATAATAAAACTCATCAACCAGACTTTTTGCTTTCTTTCCAGATCCAAGCAAAGCATCTTTTACTACCCCAAGGAAGCTTAGCTCTTTTATTCTCTGGTCAGCCCAGTCTATGCTGATCTGGCTGCAGGGAATCCCCCATATCTTCTCTGTATAATTGAGCATGTTTAGCTCAGCAAGAGTTCTTCCAAAATTGCTTACAATATAATCCTCGAAATTTGCAGGCTCTTTTTTAGCAAACGTGTTCTTGCTTTTTGCTATTAGAAAATCTCTCATTACTTTAGCAGATCCAGTAAATCCAAGCCCTTTCAGAGTATCTACTATCTCAATAGGATATTTGAAGTATTTTCCATTGATGTAGAACCTTGTAAACCTGTTAACCTTGATCCAATGCTCTCCAAGAAGATCACCAATCATATCATACAAGTACTTGTTCTTGCTATAGAACCTATGAGGCCCGTTATCTGTTCTAAACTCTCCAAATTGATAGGTTTTAGCCAACCCTCCTACCTGGTTGTCTTTCTCTATTATAGTAACATTCATTTTATTCCTGTAAAGCTCATAAGCAGCACTCATTCCAGCTGCTCCAGCCCCCAGGATAACTATGCCTTCTTTCATCTCCCAGCAAGGTATAGAATGCTTTTTAAAGTTAACTAGCCTAAATCATATATATGAAAATAATAGTACTAGGATGCAAGGATTATCCTGCATTCAAGCATGCAAGAGATGTAGGGGGAATAGAGACATTTTGCAATGATGTCCTGCCTAGACTGAATGATATAGAATTTACAGTCTTTACAAGACGCTATAAGAACTCATTAAAAGAAGAGGCTATAGGCAATGTCAAAGTCATCAGGTCTAAATTCTTGAATCTGCCAATGCTCCAGACATTTACCTTCAATCTATTTTCATTCTTTAAGGCAAGAAAAGCTAAAGCAGACTTAATCTGGGCGCACGAACCAGTGGCTGGATTCTATGCACATTGGATAAGCAAATTAGCCAAGATTCCATATATATTGCATGTTCATTCTCGTGGTTCTCTAGAACCAGCCGATTTCATAAGGAAATATGGTCTTAGGTTTATGGAAAGATATGCATACAAGAATGCAAAGCAAGTAATATTCGTCTCTGGCAATATTGCAAATGACATAAATAAAAAAGGCATTGTGATTCCTGTTGGAATAGATTCTAACAAGTTTGAATCTGCATCTATAGATCCTGACTTGTCAAAGATAAATGGTAAAAAGATATGCTATCTTGGCAGATTAAGCAGTGTTAAAGGCATAAATTATCTTATAGAATCATTTGCAAAGTTGAATCAAAGTGATCTCAACTTGGTTATTGTTGGCGATGGGGATCAGAAGGCTAAACTGATTAATCTTGCAAAAAAACTAAACTTAGAAAACAAAGTGTATTTTCTTGGATACAAGCCATCTGCTGCAATACTTCCATTTATTGATGTACTTGTTCTCCCATCATTGTCAGAGGGATTGCCTCATTCTGTATTGGAAGCAATTGCATGCAAGAAGCCTGTTGTAGCAACATCTGTAGGAGAGCTTCCAAACCTGCTCAAGAATTACCTTGTTAAGCCAAAAGATTCAGATGAATTAGCAACCAATATAGAAAAAGCCTTGTTAGAGAAGAAGATTGAAAAAATTCCAAAAGAGCTCAAGATAGAAGAAGTTGTAAGCACATTAAGAAAGCTGTTCTAGCTCAGAATACATCTGGTATGTTTTTTTATAGATTATGCCCCAGTCATAATCCCTGATAAATTCTTTTCCATTAATCATCAGCTTCTCACTAAGCTTTTTATCTTTCAGCAAGCTATTTATTGCCTTGGCCAGTTCTTTCTCATCTTTGTTACCTGTAATAATACCTGTTTCATTATGCTTTACAATATCAGGGATGCCACCAACATTCGATGTTATTATAGGCAACCCAGCAGCCATAGCCTCTAAGAATACGATTCCCAAGCCCTCTGTCTTCGGAGTTCTTACAAACAAATCAGCACCCTTAAGATAACCTGCAATCCTATCATGTTCTATATTGCCCAGAAACTCTACTCTAACCTTTAGGTCTTTCTTTAGCTTCAGGAGTTTTTGCTTGTTTGGTCCATCTCCAATAATTATCAGTTTTGCTTGTCTATCAACATGCTTCATAGCTCTTATAACTAGCTCAATATTGTTCTTGTCTGTCAATCTTGAAACAGATATCAAAATTTTCTTAGCATCATATTTCTTCTTCAAATCAATCTTCTTAGCATTTTTAAAACCAGCAAGATCTACTCCATTTGGAATGATAACTGTTTTATCTTTAGCAACTCCAAAATTCTTGACAGCAGCATCTGCCAATGCCTTAGATATGCAATGCACCTTGTCTGCATTTCTCAAGGCAGCACCAATAGGAAGCTTCAGCATTCTTAGCATTCTCTTCTCAGGATAATCCATCAATTCATCCCCTTGCAATGTAATTATGTACGGTTTTTTTCTAGATCTTGCTATCAGATATGCAATTATCCCATTAGGATAGGTAATATGTGCATGAATAAGGCTGCATTCCTTTGCCATCTTTAATCCATTAAAAAACATCTTTGGAAATGCAATTACAGACCTTAAATGGCTAGTATTTCCAGAAAACACCCTGTAGACCTTTACATCATTTATAACCTCAAAAGCTTTCAAATTGCCCAGATTCTTTGTCAATACAGCAGCCTTATTCCCATTCTTGACTAGCCTTTCAGCTATCTCTTTGACATAAAGTTCAGCACCTGCCAAATATGGCAGATAATAGCTTGATATCATCAATATCTTCATATATTATTATTAAAGCTAAAAATTTATAAATAGATAAGGCCATCTTAAAAAGTCAATAATCTACGTGCTTTTACTCATAATCTAACCATGGAATTTAAAAATAAAGTAAAGGTTGCAAAAATCGTCCTGAAGAAGGACGGCTTTCAAGGAGCTGTAAATCTTGCTAGAAATTACTATGTTATGAAAAGAGAGCCAGATTATGTTTCTGCCAGGCCATTGATAGTAAAGATAGAACCAACAATATTCTGCAACCTCCGATGCACTCATTGCGACAGGACATTCTGGGATAAGCCTAATATGGCTATGGATCTAGAGCATTTCAAGATGGTTGTTGACAAGATGCCTTTCATAGCAAGCATCAATCTTCAAGGCCTAGGCGAGCCAACTTTAAACAGGGACATATTTGATATGGTAAAATATGCTAAAAGCAAAGGCATGGAGATTGGGTTCTTCTCAAACGCCACATTAATCAATGACACAATTGCGCACAAGATTGTAGATTCTGGCTTAGACTACATTAACATATCCTTAGATGGAGCCAGCAAAGAAGTGTATGAGAAAATTAGGGTAGGAGCAAAATACGAGAAGGTAATCGAGAACATAAAAAGACTGGTAGATGTCTGTGGCAATAAAGAAAAGCCTCATATCTCTATCTGGTTCGTCGGTTTAGAATCTAATTATCATGAAATTCCAGGATTAATCAAATTAGCCAAAGAACTTGGAGTAAAACACGTAAACATTCAGTCAGCACATTCTTGGGGAAAGAGCTATATGCAGGACAAGACAGTCGGCATTAATAGTGCAATGAATAAAGCAATATCGATATTAAAAGAATCTGATAAGATTGCAAAAGAGCTAGGAATAAAGCTGACATACTCAACAGTATTTGACACAATGCAGACACATAGGGGATGTAAAGCTCCATGGCTTACAGCATACGTAAGTGTAGATGGGTATGTGACTCCATGCTGCATGCAGGCATCAGATCCCAGAGTGATTAATTTTGGAAACATCTTTAATTCATCTTTTAATGAGATATGGAATAGCCAAGGTTATCAAGAGTTCAGGAAAGAATTAAAGACGGGGATGCCTAAGGTTTGTGTGGGCTGCCCAGGTTACTATTACAATACAGGATGATTAATGCAACAGCAGCCAGGCTTATTACTATTCCAATATAATCTGCAATTGTATTCTTCCATTCAAGCTTTAACTCATTAGTATCTGCAGGTACATCTACAATCATTCTTCCCAAATCATCTTTAGCTATTTTAGTCTGCTTTCCGTCAGCATACGCTTTCCAATGTGGAGAATAGTTAAACCCAATCTTCACTTTAGTATCAACAGAGTTCTTTGGATATATTATGATGTTCTGTCCATCTATATCATAGTTCAGACTACTCTCATTTGTAATATCCTCAATAAGCTCTCCATGTTTCTTAGTCAATTGTATAGTCATCTCTTTATCTTCTGTTCTGCTCGGATACTTCTCTGGCTTTAATAGATACTCAATTAGCTTTCCATCATTTATTATCTTCTTAAAATAACCAAGGCTTATTTCATATTCTTTTACAGTATAGAATCCTAGAGCATTAACTCTCTGGTAATCTTCTGGGTTAACCTTATAATTAACAACATTCAACCTGACATTATTATCTTTCAAGTATTTCAGATAGTCTTCTCTATTAATTCCAAGATTTCTCTTTGGTGCTGGTATAGGTGGCCCAGAAGCTACAAATGCATTAAACAACATAGATCCGAAGATTGGGTCTAAATTATAGATCGCATCATTGCTATAGAGTGTTTTTTTAATTGCTGCGTAGTTGTTTAAGTAAAGCTGAGTATAGCTGTTATCCTTGTAATACTCTTTGTTAAACTGTACCACATTTATAGCATCCTGCCTTGCATAAACATAATTAGAATATAATGAGAATACAACAAATAATCCTACTAATATATATCCAAGTTTTCTGTATTTTGCATGCTTGATAATCTCTTTTATTCCAACAGCAATAGGAACTACTAAAAAAATAGACGCA
>CAZSRE010000026.1:0-7751 GCA_964609195.1 Candidatus Woesearchaeota archaeon
CAAAAAACAGCAGACATGTTGATCAACTACATGCTGCAGGAAAGCCTGGGCTTGGGTCGGATAGAGATTCTGTTGAAAGATGTTAATTTAGAAGAAATTGTCGTAAATAACCACACCGACCCGGTATGGGTGTATCATAAGAAATATGGCTGGCTGGAGACAAATATCATGCTGCAATCAGAAAACCAGATTCTAAACTATGCAAATATTATAGCAAGAAGAGTAGGCAGGCAGATTACAACATTAACTCCATTGCTGGATGCAAGGTTAGTAACAGGAGATAGAGTAAATGCTGTCCTATATCCAATATCAAACAAAGGCAACACGATTACAATAAGAAAGTTCGCAAGAGATCCATGGACTGTTACAGATTTCATATCAAACAACACAGTCAACTCTCATATAATGGCAGTAACCTGGCTTGCCATGCAGTACGAGATGAACATCCTTGTTTCCGGAGGTACAGCATCTGGTAAAACATCTTTGCTTAACATCATGATGCCATTCATCCCATTCAACCAGAGAATCATCTCAATAGAAGACACTAGAGAATTAACTCTTCCAAAATTCCTGTATTGGTGCCCATTGACGACCAGGCTTCCAAACCCAGAAGGTAAGGGGGCTGTTTCAATGTTGGATTTGTTAGTTAATTCATTAAGAATGCGTCCCGACAGGATTATTCTTGGAGAAATGAGAAGAAAAGAAGAAGCGGAAGTATTGTTTGAGGCGATGCACACAGGACACTCAGTATATGCCACTGTGCATGCAGACAGCTTAAACGAAACAGTCAGGAGACTAGTCAATCCGCCAATAGAGGTTCCGCGCAACCTGTTGTCAGCAGTCAATTTCAACATAGTCATGTTCAGAGACAGGCGTTCTGGAAAAAGAAGAATATACCAAGCAGGAGAATTCATAGTTTCTGACAAGGGAGACGTCAGGACTAATCTGGTGTATAGATGGGACCCTTCAAATGACAAGATAATCCAGCATGGTAAGCCTATCCGCCTTTACGAAGATTTGTCCAGGTTCACCGGATTCAGCGAAGCAGAGATCAACAAAGACATTGCAGAGAAAGAGCAGATTCTTGATTATATGGTTAAGTACAAGATAAGAGACATAGAGAATGTAGGTAATGTCTTCAGGGATTATTATCTGAACAAGGAAACAATCCTGAATATGCTAAAACGTCCGCCAAAATGACAGTTAAAGTTCCATTTTCACTAATCCCGCCTAATAAGCTTAGACAGCAGGCTAGGATATTTCTTCCGTTAAGCCAGAAAGTAAAGAAGCTTCTTCCATTCCTTAAAATCCAGCTAAGGTATGCCCAGATGGAAATAGAAGCTAGAGAGTATCTTGCTATGTGCTTACTAGCAACAACCATCTTCTTCGTCTTCTCAACAGTTTTGATAGGAATAAATCTTGCACTATTTGCAGAGTCTAAGGCAGCCATACTCCTTGCTCCATTGGTTGCATTATTCATCTCCATATTCGTTTTCCTCCAGCAGGTAAATTATCCTAAGCTTATGGCAAACAAGCGTATTCGTGGAGTAGAAAGAAACCTGCTTCCTGCGTTGCAGGATATAATGATACAGACTAATGCAGGAGTTCCATTATTCAATGTTCTAGTTGGCATCTCAAAGAATGATTATGATGAATTAGCTAAAGAGTTTGCCAAGGTTGTTCGTGAGATTAACGTAGGAGAGCCGGAGGTAGATGCATTAGAGAAGATGGTTACCAAGAATCCATCCTTATTTTTCCGCAGGGCTATATGGCAACTGGTTAATGGCATGAAAGAAGGAAGCGACATAGGAAATGTTCTTCATGAAATAACAAATGCTTTGACAAGTGAGCAGACAATCCAGATCCAGAACTATGGTGCTAGGCTTAATCCATTAGCCATGTTCTATATGCTTATTGTTGTAGTAGCTCCTGCGCTAGGCATTACTTTCCTTACAATCCTATCATCATTTCTTGGTTTATCATCTCTAGCAACACAATTTGTGTTATGGGGTGTATTTTCCATTGTTTTGTTCTTCCAGATAATGTTTATTGGGTTGATAAAGTCTCGCAGGCCGAACCTGATAGGTGATATATGATCTACGAAAAGATAGCGAAGTTTTACTCAAAGAAGATAAAGAATAACCTAGAAAGATTGCTGGATTATGCAGATATAGGCTTAGAATCTGAAAAATTCCTGGGATTTGTCCTGAGTTTTGGTTTCCTGCTTGCATTAGCACTGGGATTTAACCTGAAAGGATTCTTCGGCATCTCATTTTTCCTGACATTCTTCATTACATTGCTTGCTACTCAGCTAGGTGTTTATTTCTGGCTTATCATACGTGTAGATAGAAAAGCAAGCGTTGTAGAAGAGGTTCTTCCGGATGCAATGCAACTAATGGCTTCTAATCTGCGAGCAGGATTAACAACAGAGCGTGCTATATTGCTAGCATCCCGTCCAGAATTCGGCCCGCTTCAGAAAGAGATAGACAACGTAGGTAAGAAACTGGCAGTTGGAGTAGAGCTTGCTGATGCATTATCGGGAATGTCTAAAAAAATCCAATCTAGGGTGCTTGAGAAGACGCTCATACTCATTAAGACAGGATTGGAATCTGGAGGGAGTCTAGCTCCATTATTAGAGCAGATCGCAGAAAATCTTAGAGAGCAGCAATTAGTCAGGAAAAGGATAAGAGCAAATGTCCTGATGTATGTAATCTTCATATTCGCAGCAGTATCATTTGGCTCACCTATGCTCTTTGGCCTTTCCTCTTTCCTAGTCAGAGTGCTGACTCAGAACATAGCAGCCATAGATATCCCTCCAGAAGCAACATCGACAATAGACTTGCCATTCACCATAGCCCAGGTATCTATATCAGAGACTTTCCTAATAACATTTGTCATAATTTCATTAGTTGTAAACTCTCTATTCGCCTCTATTATCCTTGGCCTTATAGGCAAGGGAAGAGAAAAAGATGGAATAAAGTTTATCCCATTTATGATATTAGTATCCTTAGGTGTATTTTTCTTAGTCAGGTTGATTCTAAAGACGATGTTTTCTACCTTGTTTGGACTCTAGCTTGTTTTTTATCTTCTTGCCGACAAGCCTGAAACCAAATCTTTTCCCAAGCTCTCTTGCCAGGAATGATAGATATATCAGCATTACAAACATTATGAACAAGACAGCATAAGTTATTATGTTAAGTGCTTGTGTACCTTTCCCAAGTCCAAGTTGGTTGATGAGCTGGAATAACCCATAGAAGAATCCAGAGGTTACTGTGATGAACAATGCTGTCATCAAATGCTTAAGCTCTTTTCCAGTTATCCTTGATACAGCAGAGTATATCAGCATTAAAGAGAATAGTGTGTATATGCATCCTAGCGCCAGGATTATGACAACAACTATATTTCCAATCATCTTTCCCCCATGTCTATTACCTTGTCGCAGAATTGGCTTATTTGCGAGATTATGCTCTTGTCAGTCTTCTTATCTAATGCTACAATCAATCCCTTTACACCCCATTGTCTTATCCTGCTTGACAAGAAATGAAAGAATCTTGATACAGGCTCTGTCTCATTATATATCAATAATGTGTTGATAGAATCAAAAAACAAGAACTTATCTCTCATATTCAATGCAGACACAGCCTCTGTTATAGATATGCTGAAATCAGTCAGGTTCTCAGGTCCATCCAAGAACAGGCAGTTCTCGCTCTTCTCAACATCTCCACCAGAGATCTTGGTTATAGCATCTATGAATATCATGGTGTCAACATCTATTTTCTCTTTTATTAAAGATGTTCTTAGAGAACTATAGGGCTTGTTCACGCTGACATACACTCCTGGCAGGTTCATCTCTTTAGACAAATATCTTAAAGCTTCCAAAGAAGTTTTTTGATAATTATTCAGATTAACAAGTAATAATACAACGTAAGCATCCATGTCTGACAATTCTTTTTTTAATATGCTGGCAATTTCTTTCATTTTCTTTTGGCTAATTTGCTCACTTTATTCCCTATTGTCCTGAATCCAAATCTCTTGCTTATCTCTCTGGTTAGGAAAGCAACATAAGTAAGGAGCATTATGAATATTACGAGTATTACATTATCAATAAGATTTGCGAGTATGGCACTATCAAAGTCAATTACTTTAAGTCTATGAAGTATATTCCACACAGCATACAAAAAGCTTACCGCAAGAGTTACAGATAAAGAGTTAATGAACCTCCTCATATGGCCTCTTGAGAACTCTTTTCTACCCTTAAATATCATAGATAATGATATTCCTACAGATATCAAGCATAACAGAGCATATACGAAAATGATCACTGTGCTTGCCGCAAACAAGCTGAGCATTATTTGGATAAAGCTGGCCATGTCAAAGTTCAATAGTCATGTCACAAAACTGACCTATCTCAGCTATTAAACTTCCCTCCCCTCTTTTCTTTAAAGACAATATAACCCCTATTGCATTCCAAGCTCTCATCTTACCAACTAAGAAATGTATGAACTTGGTTACAGTTTCAGGATTATTATATATCAATAATGTTGATAAAGAATCTATGAATATAAACTTTTCTTTATGATCTATTGATTCTATTGCTTCCGATATTGCAATAGAAATATCGCTCAGATTTTCAGGGCTTTCAAGGTAATAGCAATGTTCATTCTCCTCTAACTTGCTATCTGAAAGGTTGGTTATTGCATCAATGAATATAATAAGGTCATTTCTTATCCCTTCTTTTTTAAAGTTCTCATTTAATACGCTGAAAGGTTTGTTAACGCTTAGATATACTCCGGGAATATGTTTGGTAGCAGTCAAGAATTTCATCAGAGATGTGCTTGCTTTATAATATTCGTTAGAATTTACAAGCACTAGTGCAACAAACTCACTCTGTGTTCCTAGCTTGGTTTTAATCACGCTTGCATTCATCATAGAATTATCTACACCTCTCTTCTATCATGACTATTAAAGAACTATTTTGGTATATAAAGATTTAGGTCTCAATAAGTTTAAATATTAGCTTTTTTTAATTTAAACCATGAAACCAAGGAAAAAGAAGAATGAGAAATCAGTCTACAGCGACGAAGGTGCTGAAGAAGCCTTGGAAGATGATGAGATAACATCCGAAGAAGAGGGCTTCATGCACGGATATAACAAAGAAGAAGATAAAGAAATAAAAAAAACTGAAGAAGAATAGCTATCTTAAGCTTAGTTTTCTATCCACCTTTTTCTTAGGCACTACAATAGTCAATAGGCCACTTTTGAATTTAGCTTTTGCTTTTTCATGTTCAACATGTGCTGGCAAAGGTACAAGCCTATCAAAATACCTCTCATGCACTTCTTTCTTATGCATCTTATTTCCATGCTTTTCCATGTGCTCCCTTCTATGCGCCCTTACTTCTATATGATTATTCGTAATCTTAAGCAACACATCCTTTCTTTCAATTCCTGGCAATGACATAGTTACAAGGATATGGTCTCCTTTATCCTCTACATCACTCATCATCTTCATATGGTTCAATGCATGCTTTATCTTGCCGGGGATGTCATGCTCTCTGAACATTTTGTCAAATTGTCTAGACACATCGGCACCCAGCTTAGAGAACTCATGCTTGACGTTTTTGCCATATTTCTTTCCTACCTTCTCTCCCCTGCCCATTAATCTCTCAAAGTCTCTGCCAACTTCTTTCATCTTCTTCTTGAATTTTTTCATTTCCTGATCAAAATCAAAATCCATAATTCAACACCTCAATTTGATTATTTTATTTTTCCTCTATTTTCTCTTTTTTCTGGTTTTTGCGAGCTTTTTTCAAAAAAGCTCTTTGCTCAAGCTTTTTCCTTTTGCTCAAGCTTTTGTCAAAAGGTTCTGCACTGAGCGTAGAGTAGAAAGCAAAGCTCTCTCATGACACACTATGTGCATCACCTCCACTACGCCGCTCGCTGTACTGCCGTCAAGGCCCAAATAATTTCCGAGGAAATTTGATTCAGGTTGCCCATGGCAGTACAAAATCTTCTAGTATATAACAGACTAAAGATGATATATAAAGTTTTCCCCCACAGTTACGTAAGTTTTTTAACCTTTGAAAGTAATTCATAATTATGTCACTAACCATAATTTCCTTGTCTGTAATAATCTTAATACTCCTATTCATCTATTATTTAACAAGGAAAGAACTAAAAGAATTAAAAAATATTCATGAAGAGCTAAAACATGATTATCTAAGCAAAGCTGTTAAGCATGGTCAGCATTGGGAACAGTTTGCCCCATTCTCTAAGGAATTTGATAAGATAGCCAGTAGAGAGAATTTTACATTTATTGGTCAACCAATAGATGGAATTGCATTTGATCAAGATTCTATAAAGTTTATAGAGTTCAAAACAGGGAATAGTAACCTTAACATTAGGCAAAAAATGATAAAAAACCTTATAGAAAACAAAAAAGTATCATGGCATGAACTCAGATTTTGACCAAAACATTTATATATTAATCCAATCTATAAAGTAGTATAATTAAAAATCAAAAAGGTGATGTTAATGGATAATAAAGCATTAGTAATTACATTGGTTGCCGTTTTTGTAGGTGGCCTAGTGCTAGGATCTGCTTCATTTGGCGGGCTTAGTGGCCAAGCTGTAGGAGGTACAGCAACAGTATCTGTAAGCCCAAAAACAGTGGGCGCTGGTCAGTTTATTAATATATATGTAAATCCGCGCGGATCTGATTGTTACGCATATGTATACAGAAATGGCGTGTCTAGGGTTGATGTGTTTGAATATGCAAGAGGCCAGGGAAGAGCATGCGATCAACCAACAAACTACAGATACCAGGTGCCATTGAGTTCTCAGTCAGGCAGCTTTGAAGTCAGAGTATACAGCACTCAAGCAGCAACAGGATCATATGCATCTGACATGTTTACAGTAATATAAGCGAATTAGCTTATATTTTCTTTTACTTTCTTTTTGTTTCTCTGATTTCTTTTCCCCAGGCTTTTCTTTTTCGTCAACGTTTTTCCTAAAAAGGTTGTTCTAAAAAGCTTTTTATACTAATCACAATCTAACTTTACTTGATGATTAATAAGACATTAATTACAGTAATGCTGGCATTCATATTTGTCTTGTCTTATGCAAATGCTTCATACATAACATTAGAGACAGCCATAGCCACAAACCCAAATTCTATATCTATCTCGATTACAAACAGGGGAGACGAGCCAGCATACAATGTACAGCCGTCTTTAATCTCGCCGATAGCAGCCACCATAGGCATTAAGCAAAGGTTGGATATTAATGAAAAACTAACCTCTGAGTTTGATATAGTGCTGTCTGACTCTCTTCCAGGAACTTATCCAGTTATCCTAAATATAGACTATGCAGACGCAAATAACTATCCTTTTTCAGCCATAGCAACATCAACTTTTATAAACAAAGAGCCAACAAATCCTGGAGTGATAATGGCACTAAAGCCAGTTAGGTTATCTGGTAGCAACAAGCTAAAGCTTTCTGTAAAAAATATAGATGACTACAGTAAAAATATAGAAATAAAGATGATAGTTCCAAAAGAGCTTACAGTAGAAGAAGAAAAACAATTATCGCTGGAAGCTAGGTCATCTGGCAAGCTGTCATTTAAGATAGAAGATTTTTCAGCTCGTCCAGACAGCACATATGCTGTATTTGCTGTAGCAGAATATGATAAAGATGGCAGGCATTACACTTCAATAACATCTAGCCCAGTAAAGATTGTAAAAGGATTTAACATA
>CAZSRE010000026.1:7761-8997 GCA_964609195.1 Candidatus Woesearchaeota archaeon
TTAACATACCAATAAGTATATTAACCGTTTCTCTGGCAGTTTTATTAATCACTTACGTAGTGTACAAGGTAAGGAAAAGAAATGGAAGTAAGCATAATCATCCCGACACTAAATGAAGAAAAGAATCTTCCCCATGTGTTAAAGGAAATTCCAAAAGAGATAGATGAAGTAATTATTGTTGATGGAAATTCTAAGGACAAGACAGTAGAGATTGCCAAGCAGTATAAGGCCAAGGTCATCTATGACTCAGTAGGAAAAGGCTCAGCATTAAGAAAAGGCATGGAAGAAGCTAGGGGAGACATAATAATTACAATGGATGCAGATTACTCTAACAGGATTAATGAGATTACTTTCCTTATTGACGGAATAAAAGCAGGTTATGATATATGCATGGGCTCCCGCTTCCTTACTGGCGGTGGAACAGAAGACATGCCATTGATAAGGAGATTTGGCAACAAGATGTTTGTAATGATGGTTAATATTATCTGGCGTAAACATTATTCTGATTTGTGTTATGGCTACCGTTCTTTCAGAAAAGATATTATTCCAAAATTAAAGCTGGAAAGTGATGGTTTTGGTATAGAGACAGAGATATCTATAAGAGCTGCAAAGATTAAGGCAAAAGTTATAGAGTTTCCAAGTTTCGAGAAGCCCAGGCTGCATGGAAATGGCAATCTAAGGACATTCCACGATGGCTGGCAGATTTTAAAACGCATATTCCGTGAAGTATTCAGAAAATGAACCATCCATGGAATAATAAACCAATAACATATCTCATAATAATTTTAGTAATTGCTATAACACTAAGAATTGTGTTCTACACCGGAGTTAATTTCAATGATGATCTTGTCTACCTTAATTTCGCTCATGATATAACAACAGGAAAATTCCACCCTCACCCATACATCTTCGCTACAAGACTACTGATGCAGTACCCGATAGCATTTTTCTTCTTGTTGTTTGGTGTTAGCGAATTCTCTGCTACATTATATCTCATCCTGGCATCTCTTGGCACAATAATATTTACATATCTTATAGGCAAGGAATTGTTCAATAATCTTACAGGATTGCTGGCCGCATTGCTCCTTGCATTCTTGCCTTTAGATATAATATACTCTACTACTATAACTCCAGATGTTCCGACAGCATTCTATCTTGCAGCAAGTGTTTACCTTTTTATTATGGGCAATAAGAAAAACAATAAGCTGCTGCAATATTCATCAGGAATAGCCATAG
>CAZSRE010000027.1:0-8833 GCA_964609195.1 Candidatus Woesearchaeota archaeon
ATCAATGACAACTGTATGTTGGTTCCTTTTGTGTTATCGAAGTTGATTTCTGCGAACTTCTGTGCTCTTGCCGCACTCCCGTTTCCTTTCATGGATCCGCCCCATACTACCTTGTTGTCTGCATCTTCATAGAACACATCAACGTACCCAATATTTGTATCGTTCATGTGCAACCAGATCTTGTCTGTCTTTACTGATGAGGTTGTTCCGGTCAATACTGGACCAAAGTCCTGGAACTTTGTACCAACTACGACTAAACCTTCATCTAGTCCTTCTAAAGCAGCTATCTGAATTACTGGCTCAGATGTCTGTGTAGATGCTCCACCTTGGCTCAAATCCTTTGAATTATCGAATGTTATCTCAAAGGTATTGTAGTTTGTGTCTGCTACGTTCAAACTGTCTACACAAATGCTTGCATAGTTGTTTGGTAAGTTAACACAATCGCCAACTGTTGGTGGGTTGTCCTTGTCGTCATCTAGGGTAAAGTCATTTGACAAACCTAGGGTTGGACCTTTGTTTGTGGTTTCACCTTTGTTTATGTTACCTGCGGCTCCAGATGTTCCACCTGAATATAACTCTCCAACTACCCATTTCCAACAGTCTGGATCGTCTGGGTTGTTGTTCAGGCAGTTGTCGTCTCCACCAAAGTAGAAGTCTCCATCCTTAATAGATTCGGATGAATCTTTTCCACTTACTAAGGTAGCTGAGCTTGACTCAATCTGAGTTCTATAGAACAGTTCATCGACTGTTATTTCACAGCCATTTACTGTTTCTGTTCCACCAGAGTCTATAGTGGCTTTTACACCATCTACGTCTACTAGAACTGCTGATTGACCTACATTTTCCAAGCTTAGAGTCTTACCGACACAAGTGACCTTGTCTCCAACATTCATGAAGTACTCGTCACCAACATAGGCCTTGAACTCTGTGTCAGAAACTATGCTTACAATCTTCAACTTCTTACCAAGGAAGTTTAATTCCAAAGGCTGTGATGTTGTTGTATCGTTAAGCTTTATTGTTTCATCAAACACGTAGCTGTAGGTTATCCTCTTCTTAGGAACTTCCATATAGATGTTTGCTTCGTAGTCATCATCTCCAGCAGTCAGGCTTGTAACCATTTTTGGGCCTGTGTCTGCTGTTGGTGAGGATCCACCTGTTGTGGTAATCTCTCCAAGATCTAACTCGTCATGTACATCTACACTTTTTCCAGCGAAGCTGATTTCAGTATCCTGGAAACTTTCTATATCATCGTCTTCTAGCTGGGAATCTAGGAAACCAGAGCGAGTCAATGATGTGTTTAGTGGGATCTCATCTGTTTCTCCACCTGTAACAACTGTTGTTCCTCCGCCAGTCTTAGATACTGCGTATGCAGACATTCCTGCGAGAATGTCCCATGCTGCTGAAATATCGTCTCCACTAGATCTGCGTCCATATACAGGCAGCATATCGTACTTACCAGCCTTTACAAATGGTGCTGGATAGTCGGTCAGTGTGTAAGACTGAGCTAATGCGCCTGTCAATGTTGCTCCTAGCATTGCTGTACCTACTGAGATAGCAGCTACTTTCCTAATCGCTTTCTTTGCTCTCAAAGCAAACTGTTGCATGCAAAAAACACCTCCATGTTTTTTGATATTATTTAGGGAGAATAAATCCTCACCTTTTTCATATCATATTTTTTCTTTTCTAGATCACAGAACTCGTGATCTTTGGCCAAAGTATTAATTGTCTAAGATTAAAATCATATATAAATATTTATATACTGCAGAGAGTATTTTAGCTTTTAAACTTAATTAAACAAGTATATAGGCTATTTAAACGTTATCTTATCTTATTATCAGTCATTTTTGTTATTGATGAATAGTAAATTATCTGCAAATATACATCTTCAAGACAGCTGAGTTGCCTTCGATGTAGATTGTGTATGGGGATGATGCAACTACATTTCCTGATTTTATGTTGCAATCTCCAATGCTTAACAGCTCTTTATCTTTCGTAGCTGCTGTTAATTTATATTCATTTTTAGAGAACCCAGAGGATTCTATCATAGAAGACAGTTCTTTGCTTAATAACTGGCAGCTATCTGTATTGCAGCTTAGAGCATGATTATAGCAGGCTTTTAAGATGGATGGAAGCTGTTGTTTCTGACAGATAGTAACTTTTGTTATGGCTGTTATGACATTATTAGCAATTATACTATCTTTAATATTGCTGCTATTGTCGGCAGATAATGAAGACAATCTTATTATGAATATTGCTATGAAGACTATAAGAATGACTATGATTAATAATCCAAATGTTTCTACCTGTGCTTTTCTTAATATTGCCATGTCAGCTCTAGCACTGCAAGCATATATCCTTGAGTGACTGGATTATAAACAGCAACCGGACTTGAGATCTTTTCGGTAGCCTCATATTTGCTTGGAATTCTTTCGTATATCTTAAGCCTGTTGCAGTTTGGAAAATCAGTTGCCTGGAATAATGATTCTGTGCATTCTTTATCTGGAAGATTTGGATAAATGAATCTTAAGTTAACAGTTTTGTAGCCAAATTTATCAAAGTATTTTAATTGCAATTTTGACAGGCCAAAAGCCTTGTATAGATCTATGCAATCATCCTGAATGTTCTGGCTGGAGCATTTTAATTCCGGCATGTTAGGAACCTGATTAAGGAGGTCATAAAATGAAAGACGTTCGCTTTCCAATATACTTGCCTTGATGCTCTCTGTATTATACCTGTGGAATACTACTAATCCTGCTATTGCAAGCACGCTGAAGATTACGATTACAAGGATTGTTTCATTTATCTCTAACTGTGCTTTAGAAGACATCTGGACAACCTCGCTTGTTTAGCTCTAGATTATGCGTAGACAATCTTTGCTCTAATCCTTGCAGATTATCAAAGTTAGATGAGTCTGTAGATGTAATAGCTGAGATGAATAATTGATAGTTGCATTGCTGTTTAGTTTGTGTTTTGAAAAATAGTCTTGCTGCCTTATCCTGGTAGATTGTGTTTACATAACTTAATCTAGCAAGCAGCTTGTCTGCATTGCACTTATAATTATCTGAGAATATAGAAGCTAGCAATAATTGCTTTTTAATATATTTAGCAAGCTCATTAGTGTCCTGGTAATACACGTCCCCAAAATTAAGATTCTTGCTTAATCTTATTATCTTGGTTTTGACGCTTAATGATGGCATGTCTATGTCATCGAAGGTTACTATCCTTATCTCTCTAAGGTTTTCTCTTTGTATATCATCCTCGATAGAATATGGATCAATCTCGGAGATTAATTGGAAATTAAAGAATCTTTTCCTGTCCTGGGTTGTCGGGATGTATGATAATATAGCATTTGCTAGCTGCTGTGTGCTATCATCGTATAGTACATAATATTTAGTGTATGGACTGCTGATATAATAGATATTTGATATCCTGTAGGGGAGAGAGAATTCATCTACCCATAATAAAAGCTTGTCAGACTGTATCTCTCCAGATGAGAAGATTACCTTATCTTCAATAGATATAGGCTCTCCGATATTAAGGATTACAGATTTACAAGATAATCTGGTTGAGAAAAATGTTAACCCTTCTGGATCTACTATTGTAGTCAGGCCGGCAGATGTTAACGAGTCTAGCTGCGAGCTTAATGCTAAGGATAGTTCTGTATTAATCCTGCGATCTGTGAGATTCTTGTAGTCTATTGCGAATGCGATAAAAGAAGACAGGATGATAAAACCAGCTATAAGGATAAGTATCCAGTTGAATTCTGCCTGGGCTTTATTGTGCGATGGAAACATGTGTTCCTTGGCTAGTTATCTTTGCAACCAGCCTGCCTGATGTCTTAATGCATAAAGGATTAGATTCTGGCTTTAGGTGCTCTATGTTTATTGGATCCAGGGATGGCTGGCCTACTTCAGGAATTGGGAATACATTCTTGTCAGTAATCACTCTCACTAGATTTCCTTTTCCATTGGGAATCAAAGAATAATCTATAGGCAAAGAATGATCGATGAAGCAGATATAATTGACTTCTCCTGGAAGCTGCAATGTAATTGTCTTCTGGCTTCCTTCATCCAGGTTATAATATGTGTCTACTTCTTTCTGCAATGAAGTCCTGAATGCTGCCAGGTCTACTTGAGAGCTGACTTTTACAAGATTTATTATTGCTGAGACTCCAAAGAACATTATTAAGGCTGCCAGGACTAATGTTAAGATTATAGTAAACGGATGAGACATTAACTGTGCTTTTTTTTTCATTATAAGAAAAGACTGAAAGAAGTTTAAATAGTTTTGTAGATAATTGTAGTTAATTAAATTGATATGCAGAAAGCTTTAAATATTACTTAGTATTACTAAATAATACTATGGAAACTATTACTATCAAATTGGAAGATAAGTTTGCTAAGGATGTTGAAGAAGCTATCAAAAGACACAGATATACAACAAAAACTGAGTTTGTAAGAGAGGCTATTAGAGACAAGCTGAAAGAGATTGAAGATGAGGAAGCACTCTTACATGCTAGGAAGTTATATGGAGCTTCAAAAAAGAAGACTTCGGATAAAGCACTTCATAAAGCTAGAGAGAGGGCTTTTAGCGAACTAGAATAGTTCTTCAGGCCTCTTGGTTTTTACAACATCTAGCCGAGCAAAGAAGTATTCTTCGGTTCTCATCAATTAACCTACAAATGTATTCGGGAGGTATATAAAGACTGCTAAAGAAATTACTTTTCGTTTAAAGGTATAACTCTTATTCTACCAGTTTCTACTACTACAAAAGATTTAATGAAATCAATCTGTAATCTAAAGACATTCCTGAGCATAGCAACAATATAATCTATAGTTTGTGGATGGAATTGCAGTAATATTATTCCATTGCTTTTCATTCTAAGTTTGAATACAAGTTTTCCGAAGTCTTTATCAAAAGTTATAATAACCAGGTTATCCTTATTTGCTAACTTAATAATAACTTTGTCAGAAAGACCAAATTTAAATTCAGTTACACTCTTTATGTTTATACCATCTTTCTTTAGAGCATTAACAACCTCTAAAGGTATATTTTCATCAGCAAGAAACTTTATGTTAGAATCTAGCATTATTATAATTTATATAAGGTCTCTAATTTTAATGAGTGAGCTGAGTACTCTAAAGCAGCGAGAACATCTTCTTTCTTTAGTTGTGGATAATTCTCTAAGATTAACTCAATTGTCCATCCTTGCGCCAATAGCTCAAGAATAAAATCTATGCTTAACCTAGTACCCTTTATTATAGGCTTGCCTACTACTATCTTTGGGTTTATTTCAATCCTATCTCTCCAGTCTCTTTCCATAAAAACTATATTGCATTTAAGCTATTTAAAACTTTCTGAAAGCTAGAAGGCTGAACTTAGCATACAATGCACTAATAGATTATATCTAGGTTGTAAATGGTCATGCATCATATATGTAGTAAGCTGGACTTAAAAGATTTGTGTTTCTATGGAAAGAAGTTTAAATAGTTTTTTATTATTTATAGACATTCTTTCTATGGCCTACTTTTAGAATATTTATTGTATTGCCATCTATATTAAAAATGATTCTATAACTGCCTACTCTTAGACGAAAGCCATTAAACCCAATCAATTTTTTAACGTCTTTAGAAAATGGATTTTTTGATAGTTCATTTACGCTCTTTATTATTCTTCTTGCAATTGAAACTTCTAGACTCTCTAATTCTTTAAGCGCTTTTTCACGCCAGACTATGTCCATTATAACCCAAATCTCTTTTTGACTTGTTCGTGTGTTACATATTTCCCAGACTTTATCTCTTTTATAGCCTCTTCAAGATCTCTTTTAGTAGCTTCATTTAACTCTAGATCATCTTCAATCATTCTCTCTATAACTTCATTATATGTTTCTCTATCAAACATCTTCATCTTATCAAGTTCCTTCTTAACTTCATTGGATATTTGTATTGTGGTTGACATGTTTATAATAGATTATAGCATATTATAGGCAGTTATAATATTTAAATATTTCTATGGATAAATCATCGTCAATGGTCCTGTGTTATTTGAAGTATCTGCACATATTATATAATAAGCTGGATTGCCCCATGGTGCTTCATGGTCTGCTGACAGATCTGTAGGCATTCTTGTTCCTTTTCCAAATACAAACTGCCCTCTGCTCGAAAATTCACATATTGATAATTCGTTGGTTGTTATATGCAGGACTGATGTGGACAATGACCTGTCCTGGAATATTCTAGTAATTACAGGTGCTGATTTGTCTGTAAATGATGTGAACGTCACTGAGTCTTTAGCTAAGTTGCCTGCTTCATCTAGGCAATTAATGAATATTGTATGAGTGCCATCTTCTAATGCAAATGTCTGAGTATGCATGTTGCTGTCTGTAGAGAAGAACTGTATCATGCTTCCAAGGCTGTCTGTCTTGCCATATCCGCAGACTGCCTTGCCATCTTTTGTCGCGCCATCGGCTGTCTTTATGTTTATTACAGGATTTGCTACTCTGCCAGACGGACCTTTCTCTACAATCTTCAATGGGATTGTTCCTATCAGATTATAGACATAGCTTTCCTGCATCGTGTTATTGCTCTTGTCTCTGCATCTGACAAAATAACGGTTGACAGCATCATCTTTAATGTTTGTTAAAAGTGTATTGCATTCATACAGGTTATTTGGAGATGGATTGAAACTAGATAATTCGCAAGTCATCCTGTTCTGCATGACATCATATCCTGTGTCTGTAGATGAGTATCTGCAGCTTGCAGGCTCATTCAGGAAGAATGAAACGTTTGCTTCCTGTATTTTGTTTCTTGCATAGCCTCCGTTTGGTATGCTTGTCTGATCTATAGATGGAGGAGTTAAATCTGGGCCTGGCTGCACATTAAACTGGACGATATAATCCTGATCATTATCATTTCCATTTCCATCCTGGCATCTGACATAGAATGAATATTTGCCTCCATTTGTTATCTGCACAGCCTCTTCATTGAATATTTCTTGAGGTATCTTTAATGATACAAGATGATTGTAAGAGTATAAGCTTCCTCCTAGGAATGTCTGCATGTCCTGGAATTTAACACCTATCTGATTTGTTATCTTGCATTGAGATGGCTCATTTGTCTTTACTCCAAATGATAATTCTTGGAATGGCTTTATTTCTGGCTGTATTCTATAACCATTGCTTACTGGAGTTGTAGAAAATCCTGCTGGCAAACCAAATACCAATGGCTGTATGATTGGACTGTTTGTGTCTTTAGGACTCTGATAAACGCAGGTCTCATTTCCTGTTCCCTGATTCAATAAAGTGCATCCAGAGCCAAGAGACTTACATTCATATTCTGTGCATGGCTTGATGCTCTCTCCATTGTATAAACCGCGAGTATTGCAGACTTCGCATTTATTGCCGCCGGCAGGAGCCTGCCATGGCTCGCATGCAACAGTATAATGCTCTTCTTTTGTATCTGCCAAAAGAACATCGAGTATCTGGTATATGGTATAGATCCACATTATTGTGTTGATCCATTGCATTGCTGTTGCAAAACCTGATTGTGTAGCTTGAACTGTTGTTTGTTCTGTAGCTGTCCAAGTTGACTGACCTGTCAAACCATTATCAGCTGTGATTTCATATAGCCTACTAGGCTCATTAACTACTTTAATATTTTGAGCTAAATCACTGCCGATCGGACCATCAATTTTAACTATAGAACCTTTCTGTATTACTTGGCCTGCCAAAGATTGCCCAGGTTTTAGAGCAACTTTTTTAGCAAAGTTTTTTGCCCCTAACTCTGCCATCTTATCTGGGTTGGCAAGAGCCTTGAAGTTTTTTGTTCCTTGGAAAAAGAAATCTGTCCAAGTGTCTTTTGGCAATTTTCCAAATGCATAGCCAGAAATTATTCTTTGATATACTGCAGAGATTCCTGCAACATACACTCCTAGTTTTGCCTTGTCCCAGACCTGTTGCCAAGCTCCTTGCTTTTCTGGATCGCTCTGGCTGCCTGAGGAGACTGCTGACCAATCTCCAACGTCTCTTGCATCCAGCTGTTTATGTGTAGATGAAAATCCATCCATAGAAATATCTCCAGCTACATTGAAATAGGCTCCACAATCTCCCAGAGCCTTGCAAACATTATTTGCTCCAATCAACCAATCTTTCTCCAGACAATCACAGTTTGCTACGCAGTCCCATTGCCTGCCTTCGCCTTCCAATAATCCAATACCCGGCCTTCTAAAAAGAACAGTGCATTCCTGATTTGCCTGCGAGCAGATGTCTGTTCCTTCTCCTTCCCAGAACTTAAATCCTGGCGGGACATGAGGGACGCATCTATTCCCAAACCAGAAACAATCTCTTAAATCCTGGTTCTCACAGTCTTTTTGATTATCAACGCTTGTACAATCCTGCCAGCGATTTGTCCTGCAGACTGCTTCTGTGAATTTTCCTGAGCCCGGGTTTATCGGCAGGCTAGAATCATCTTCAATCTCAATGTCGCTAGAAACACAGAATTCCTGCCTGAAATCTCTACATGGCTCTATAATCTCTTCTCCATTAATGCATGTTGCCCTATAATGCCTGCTGCCAACTACATCGCTGCCAAATCCGACAGATGCATCATATACACACCAGGATTCTCCTGAGCGCTTTGTGCCGCCTGAGTCTGGACTTGCCGGGCTTTTGTAAGTATCAATGCAGGATGTTGAGATGCATTTATAGTCTCCAGATTCTACCTGGGAGCATATTGTTCCAGAAGCATAATCGCATTCTTCAGCCTTAGCTTCTGGATTGCCACAGGAGTCAAACCAATAAACATCATCTTCGCTTGGCAGGCATCCTTTGTAGCTA
>CAZSRE010000028.1:0-376 GCA_964609195.1 Candidatus Woesearchaeota archaeon
TTGCTAGCAACAAGTTCTCTGTCTTATTGTTATAAAACCTTATGTCTCTAATATGTTGTCTAGGCATGAAATTTGTATTCATAAAGTTATTTTGCTTAAGCATCTTTACCCTAGCATCACATCTCCTGGCATTGCTTCC
Source organism: Candidatus Woesearchaeota archaeon (assembly GCA_964609195.1). Taxonomy (GTDB): domain Archaea; phylum Nanobdellota; class Nanobdellia; order SCGC-AAA011-G17; genus CAZSRE01. The sequence continues at coordinate 140 of CAZSRE010000028.1, forward strand.
GGGAGTTAGTAAGCAAAAACAGAGTTCATAGAATATGTCTTCTTTATTATTTATCTTGGAAAAATCAGCCAATCTACTCTTTATCTCTCTCTTCTTCTCCTCATACATCTGCTGCAGCATCTAATCCTCAGGCTCCCCAGATCTTGGAGGGTTTCCTTCCTCATATTTCTGCAATATCTCTAGAGCTTCATCATAAGGATCTTTAGTATTAGGATCCTCATGATCTGTAATATCAAT
>CAZSRE010000028.1:386-8830 GCA_964609195.1 Candidatus Woesearchaeota archaeon
GATCTTTTTCTTCTTTTTTCTCTTCAGCTGAAGTTTTTTTTGAAGGCTTCTTTTTCTGCATAAAATCTGTATTAATCATCTAATATTTAATTGTTTTCACCGAGTAATTCTTAGTAATTAATCCAAAAATCATAAGTACAGAAGAAAATATACCGGTTATAACAACCATCTTCATGCTTATGTCATAAAAGAAGCCTTCTGGGAACATAGCTATAAGGTTGTCAGTATCAGGATTAAGCATCCATAAATCATTATTGAAGCTTAGAAAATGGAATCCTAAAAACAGTTTATCAAAGTCGTAAGCAATTGCTCCAATGAATAAAATCAATAATGTCAATGTAGTTACTCCAGAAGAAAATGCTACATTGCCTAGCTCATTAAATCTTTTTTTGACTATGAGATAAGATATAAGCAATAAGATTATAATTCCTATTATGTTGAATATAAATAATGCTTGCTTTATCAGTTCTTTAACGTCTAATAAATGCATCTTCTCCCTAGAATTGAAGAAATCTGTATTCAGCTCATTCTTGCCGGCTAGATATCCAATTAGCTCATTTGAATTGCTGTCTACTGTATCCCTACCAAGCTGGTCATAAACCCCGTATTTGGCAAATTCATTGCTGTAAAACTCTCTGTCAAAGACAACAAACCTAAATCCAGTTAATACCAGAAATAGTGGTATTAATGTTATAAGAACATATGGGGCAATTTTCATAGAATAATTAAAATCAAGTTAATTAATAAATCTAACCATGTGCACTAGTAGTTAAATCAAAGTCTACGTCTTTTATTCTGGAATCTTTTTTAAGCTTGCATATAAACTCAAATGCTCTCTCTTCAGCTATATTAATAGCAATAAAAGGCACAACATCTCCTGCACTTGCTACCTCCAAGCCATAATAACTTATCAAATCCATTATTTCATCTTTAAGCTGAATATCGTCATAGTAAACAACAATTCTATTCTTGATAATATAAGATTCTTTTCCTTCTATTTCTTTCATCTCCCTTGCTACACATTCATCTACTATACAAGCTTCAGCCACGCCATTGCAATTTTCATCTATGTTATTTCCACAAATTTCTGTAGCCCTAGAGTTTATCTTGGAATCTTTATCGTTGCAATCTGGGTCTATTGTCCCCCCACCTATGTTTACACAAGTATAATCAGGAGCACACTCGCCTAGACCATAATAGCCATCACCATCTCTATCAGCCCAACCCCCATCTCGGATTATTGTAGTAGTAATCTTAATATCTTGAGTTATTGTAGTAGTAACCCTATCATCCTCATCATCGTCATCCCTTGTCCTATTTCCATCTCTTCTTCCACTTCTATCCTCGTCATCATCTTCATCTAATCTATCCAGAATCCTATCTATATTTTCAGCAAGCTTTTCGGCAGCATTTGCCTGGCCATAAGCCTCTCCATACTTACCTTCATTGAATGCAGCTCTGGCATTTGTTAGTTTAATCTCAGCCTCTCTGAACAAGCTGTTTATGTTTGCTGACCAGTTGCCTGTGTTCTCGCCAAGTTCTTCCCTAGCATCTTCCTCAGCATCTCTTAACTCTTCTTCAGCATCCTCGATCTGTTCTCTTGCCCTCTCCAGATTTATAGTTCTATTTTGATGCTCTTCAAATTCATCCTCTATTTCATCATCAGTTTTTCCAGTTCTCTCTTTTATCTTGACTTTTATCTCATTTCTCTTGATTTGTATCTCTACTCTCATCTCACCAGTAGAATCTTTAAAGCTCTCAATAAGAGCATCTATCGCTGCCTGCTGCTCAGTGGTTAGCTGACCTTTAATTCTAATCTCTATTTCTCTCTCAACATCTTCAATCTCATCTTCCTGATCTTCAATCTCATTTTCTAGTTCAACCTCATTTTCAACAGCATCTTCATCATCAGAATCAATATCTCTTATCTTGACTTTTATCTCTTCTATTTTTTCTCTATGGGCATTCTTTGCTTTTTCAGCATGCACAAGCTTATTCTGCTCTATCATTATCTTTACTTCCAATAATCTCTCATGAGCATGTTTTAACTGTATCTTAGCTTCCTCAACATCTCCATTGGCAAGAAGCAGCTCAATTCTTTCTAATGCCCTGTCCAATCCCCATAATGGACTATCAGGAGTAACTCCAGCATCTTCTTCTTGTGCATAAGAAATAGTGCTAAATAACAAAAGCATAAGCAAAAAATAAGATCCTTTAATAAATCTCATGAAAATTTAAATGTCTTAATGCTATATAAATCTTGCTAATTTCCCAACATGCTTAGAATTAAGATTAATAGAAAATCTTAATAAAACTAACCAATCCAAGATTAATATACTATTAGCAGAATTCGCAGATGTTTTTTTTGCTTGATTTTACATGGCTCTTTTTTCCAGTACTCTTTTTTGCAGCTTTCTTTTTCATATTGCCTCCAATATTATGGCTATAAACTTATATTTAAATCATTCTATTCTTCATTTTATTTCTTTTGCTAAAGCTTTCTTTTCGTCAACGTTTTTCTAAAAGGTTGTTTTCCGTTAACGCTTTTATTTTCCCTCAAGGCTTTTTCTAAAAGGCTTGTTCTAAAGGGGTTAGTTTATTTAAAAAATTCATATACATAAAATAAGAATATTGCAAGGCTTCCCAGAATTGTTATTGCCAATGTTTTAATGGCCATTTTTTGAACGTCTTGCTCTTTGCTTTTCTTGCCTAACAGGTAAACTAAAAAGAATATTGCTATAGCCAGCAAACCTTTAGTTGTCCAATGGTGTCCAGTCATGCTGGCAAGTAAATCTTTAAATCCTGCAGATAGCTCGGCCCATATTGTCAAGATTACTATAGAGATGATTGTAACAATTGTTGCCCTGTTTAATGATGTGATGTTTTTCATATGATCTTAGCCTCCAGAGCTGTTCTTGCTCCAGTTGATATAAGATAGCCCATACCAGCCATCATCAAAGCAATAAGTAGTATCGTCATGCTCAAAATTAGTGCTGCTAACCTTGCTTTTTTATCAGTCTCTAGTTTATTGCCATAAGCAAACACCATGCTGCTTGCCAAGATACTGAGAAATGGCAGGAATAGGAAGATATGTTCTTTACTCTCTGTAAATATTGAGTGCGCCCAAGGAGACGGCCCTGCCTTTATCAATGGCTTTACATTAGTGCCATAATCATTAACATAAGAATATCCACCAGCAAACCAGGATAGGAAGATAAATATCGTACCAAGAACAGCAACGATTTTTGCTCTTTTAATTCTTGATTTGCTTGGGTTTAGCAGCTCTACAAACAACCAGAGGAATAATAATGCACCAAGCTCGCCAAATCCTGCATGAATTCCAACAAGATAATTTACCATGTCTTAGTCCCTCAGTATTTTATATTTCTTTGCCAAGCTAGTACTGTTCCACCATTTTCTCAAACTAAAAGCATTACCTAGATTTAAGTTAACTAATCCTAAAAGAACCAAAATGTATATTATATGCTCATCTATTATAGGATTATGTTCTGGTGGGACTACAGCAAGCCACATGAGGAATAACAATAAGGCTGCAGAATAGCAAGCCAATTTTCTAGCTACCCCTAGTATTAATGCTGTACCTATTAGCAATAATCCAATCATAAATATCCAGTCGATTATAGCTGAAAAATTTGACAGGCCCTGGAAGAAAGATGCAAAAATCCCGGTTGTTCCGAACTTCAAAAATCCAAAAGTCGGGGAGTTTCCCAGTAACCAAGATTTATCAGCAGCTGTAGTAAACCCCAATCCAAATAGTTTATCTAAAAATGACCAAAAGAATATCCATCCTAATCCGATTCTCAGGAAGCTCCATATATATTCTTCTTTTTTTGCCATTTCTCCGCTTTTTCCTATATTTCCTAATGCAATCTATATTATATATCTTTTCAATAACTATAGTTAACTCATACAACTATAGTAAAATTAATGGTTCCGTTTGCAAACAATATTAACAATATTCCTAGCGCTATCATAATAATCCCTATCCAGAATCTCATCCATTTCTTCTGCTTATCTTTCCATGCCTTTACTTTTTTAGCGCTTGTCCCGAAGTACACCAAGAACAATATAACAATCAATGGTAATACAAATATGAAATTATATAGCAATAAATAAGAAATTACCTTAGCATTCAATCCAATTCTGGCAAGCAACGTTGTTATAGCAAGATAAGGCCCACCTGTACAAGGCAATTCAACAGCAGCAACAAAGAACCCAAGGAATATTGCCATTGGCAAGCTCAGTTTCTTCATATATTTCTTTATCTGCTCTGCTCTTCTGGCAGGAATACCTAGAGTAACTCCCTTCCCATACCACCATAGCTCTTTTACTTCTATTAATCCAAGGATTATAACAAGGACTCCTACAAATATCCCCAATGGCTCAGCTATGTTTAGTTTTTGGATAAAAAACAATAATCCTATGCCTGCTAAGAAATATGTAATGTAAACTACCAGTATGTAAATCAACCCTATAAGAAGCATTTTATTTCTATTGTTTTTGCCTTTAAATGCAAGCAAAGTTGTAACCATCAATATTAATACACCAATAGCACAAGGGTTAATGCTATCTACCAGCGCTGTTGCGATTACTATAGGCAATGCTGGCAATTCTACTACCATTAGATAAGCTCACATCCCGCCTTTTGAGCTAACATGCTAATTTCCTGCAGTCCAACTTCTCTGCTTCCGTCAGGAAATACCCAAGTGGGATATTTGTCTATTTTATTATCCAAACATTCTTCTGCCTTTCCCTCTATTCCCCTGCAAGCAACAGGCAGTTTGCCATTATCATTCTTTACGCATCTAGGATCACATTCAATATAGACTCCCCTGTCCCTCATTATCTCATGGCTGCTTCCAAACATCTTTTCTTGCTTGGCGCAGTTTGGACACCAGAATGCACCATATTCTTTTACTCCATTATCAGCAAAGCAGTTGGCAAGTTTATCTAATGTATCACTGCTATAACTACTTCCGGAACTGCATCCTGCTATGAAAATAGTTAAAATTAATAATCCGCCAAATACTATCTTAGTTTTCATTTTACAACTCCACGATTATGGCATACCAAAGATATAGTATGATCGCACCGAATATTACTAATAATATCCTAGATATGTTAATCAGGCTGTGTTTTATATTCTTTTTATTTAATTCGATGAGTACAAATAAAGCTATCCATATAAGGACATTCCCAATAACGCATAATAAGCATATTGACAATATTAGGAATAGCTCAGCATATATAAGCCAGAAAGAGAATAAAGTACTTATGACCATGAATAATAATAAGAATTCAAATAATTCTTTTTTGTGAAGCTCTAAACTGAAAAATTTAATTTTTTTATTCTTCAATAATTTCCAGGTTAAAAATGCTACTAAAGCAAAGGACAACAATCCAAGTAATGATACAGGAATACCAAAAATCTCAGAATATAAGCTTTTATTCACAATATCGCAGCTTACTCCTTCGCTTATGTCGCAAAATCTGCTCTCGCTCGGCTGATAATGTATATTAATAAGGTAAGCAAATAATATTATGGCTATTATAGATGTATAAAATACTATCTTCAAGCCTCTTTTTTCATTCATCCTAGAACTTAGAAAATATACTTTAATATATAATCATTTCTCTTTACTATAGTTAAGTGTTCTTCTTATCTTTTTTAAACTTCTCAAGAATTATAGGCCCAACATACCCGCATTTCTTGCATTCATATTTCCCGTCTAATCCAGCCATGTGCAATCCTATTTCGCTAGACTCACACACGGGACAAATCTTCATTAGAAAAATTAGTTTGATGCAGCTAAGGTCTTCTCGATTGCAGACTTGAATGCTGGAAACTGCTGTGCTCCAGAGACTACTCCAGTCACATCACCATTCTTGTCTAGAAACACAAAATATGGAGTTCCTTGTCCGCCAGATGCAACAGCATCAGTTGCATCCTTATTTACTTCACTTGCATATTTATTGCTATCCAAGCAATCATTAAACTTCTTAGTATCAAGCTTCAAATCAGAAGCATATTTCTTTAGCATGATCTCTGCATTACCTACCCATTCATCTTGCTTCTCAAACAATATATTATGGTATTCCCAGAACTTGCCTTGCTCATCAGCGCATTCTGCAGCTTCTGCTGCCGGCTGAGCATCTGGGTGTATGCTATTTAGGGGAAAGTCCCTGTAAACAAATTTTACCTTGCCAGTATCAACATATTCATCAATTATCTGTTTTTCAGTTTGTAAATAGAACCTTGCACAGAATGGGCATTGGAAGTCTGAAAACTCGATTATAGTCACAGGAGCATTCTTGTCTCCAAGAACAGGATCGTCATCAGCACTTGCCTTTATGTCACTAGGCACTCCGCCACCATTTGGCTGATTACCTACAGCATTGCCTGTTGGAACAGCAACTACATTATTGCCAAAACCAAAACCAGAAGTAAATATTGATATAACCAGTAAAACTCCTAATACACCGGAAACTATCTGCCAGATTGTGCTTTTCTTAAGGCTGACAGTACCCTCAGCTTTAGTCTGTTCTTCCATATCTCATTTTTACCGATAGGTAATCTTTATATACTTTTCTGTGGTGGATTAATTGTAACAAAGCACACAAACTAAGCGTCTATTTTTTAATTTATTATTATATATCTTACTGCATCAATGATGATAGAATACAGAAAAGCTTTTATATCATCATAATTTGTGAAAAGTGCTATGGAACAAGATTTAGCTTCAGAGCCTTCATACTCTGGACAAAAAAAGAAGATGAATACATGGAAAGTTTTAACAATAGTATTCGTATTGTTATTTATTGCAGCAATATTTACTAAAGGATTTACATTATTGAACATAACAGGAAGTGCTGTGCTTTCTCAAGATTCGGCAAAAACAAAAGCCAATGACTTTATACAAAAGTATCTTATTGGCCCGGGTGTAACTATAGATGTAAATAAGGTTTCTGAAGAATCTGGGTTATATGCTGTTGACCTGGTAGCCAACAGCAATGGTGTAGACCAACCAGCTAAAGCATATATAACAAAAGACGGAAAATTATTCTTTTTACAGGCCATACCATTAGATGAAATTGATAATCTATTAAACCAGCAGCAGGCTCCTGGCACAGCCCAGGAGATAGAATTGCAGCCTGCCGACAATCCTAGCGAGGTTATCCTAGGCTTAGATGATGATCCTAAGTTAGGAGACATCAACGCTAAAGTAAGCATAATAGAATTCTCAGACTTTGAATGCCCATTCTGCGGCAACTTTGTAAGGGAAACATTTGATGATCTTAAAAGAGAATACATTGACACTGGAAAAGTAAGCTTTGTCTTTAAGAATTTTCCAATAACGAATACGCATAAGAATGCAATGATAGCTGCATTAGCAGCAGAATGTGCAAACGAGCAGGGCAAGTTCTGGGAATACCATGACAAGTTATTCAGGAGTCAGAAATCTCTTGAGAAGAAAGATTTGAAAAAGTATGCAGCAGACTTGGACCTTGACACTGCTATGTTTAACACATGCCTAGATTCAGAGAAATACAAAGACGAGGTAAGCAATGACATGGAAGAAGGTAAGGGACTAGGTGTCCGTGGCACTCCAACATTCTTCATTAATGGAAGAGCACTTTCAGGAGCTTTGCCTCTAGAAGAGTTCGAGGCAGTAATTAATGAAGAGTTATCCAAATCCTAAGATTTTTCTAAAGGTCATTTTCCATCAAAGCTTTTTGAAAAAGGTTTGTTTTCCGTCAACTCTTTTGTTTTCCCTAAAGGCTTTTTCCAAAAGGCTTGTTAAAAAGATTTATATACAAATTGCAATCTATATATCATTATGAAAAGCACATATACCCTAGGCATTGCTGCTACAATATTTATAATTCTAGGCCTGGTTCTCCTCAGCAATGTTCTGCCATCCCAACCAGCTCTCTCAAACAAAGTTGTTGGTTTTGCAGTTGCAGATGGAGCAGCTAAGCAAACTGATGGAATCATCTCAAATATAAATGGTTTTTTCGTAAGAGGCAATTTAGCTCCAGATATCAAAGAGAAATACCTACCAATTTATATATTACTTAATATATTGTTTATCGTAAGCATTATAATAACATTTTATAAAAAATACAAGAGGTAAGAAGATGAAGAGGCTACTCCTTGTCCCGATAATACTGTTAACTTATATTGAAACAGTAAAAGCTCAATCATTAAGCACATCTGATTATGTGGCAATAACTTTCATGGTTCTTGGGGCAATATTAACAACTGCAATTATCTTCATGATTATCCATCATCATGTCAGACATAAGGAGAAGATAGCATCTGATCCGAGAGTTGCGCTGCTTAGAAACAATTTCAAAGAGTCATTGGATAAAGGATACACAAAGAAACAGATTATCGATGCAGCAATAAAACAAGGTTGGCC